>BJHE01000026.1 GCA_014191755.1 Cyanobium sp. | reverse complement strand
TTGCCGGTAGTGCTGGCGCTGCTCCTCGCTGAGCTGGGGTGCGGTCCAGACCTCCAGGGCTCGCGCCGCGAGGGTCTCCCCGCGCTGGCGGATGGCGTCCCCATCCCAGCGCACCAGCTGGCCCAGGCCCTGATTCAGGCGCAGAGGACTGGTGCGGAAGCCGCCTTCCTGGTGGTCGCGCTTGTCCAGGAAGGGCCGATCGCTGAGTTCGGGGTTGTAGCCGGTGAGGGTGAGATTGCCGAGGCGATGCAGCGACTCCTCCTGCACCTGGGCCCAATCGGGGCCGAGGGCCTCACGCCAGGCGGCTGACAGATCTGGGTTTTGAGGAAGGATGTGCTCGATCGTGTAGTCGACCACGGCGATCAGCTCCCTGCGCTGGTGGTTCTCCATGCGGCGGAGCCAGTAGCTGCAGCTCTTGTTGAACTTGTAGAGGTTGCGAACCTGCAGGTCGCGGCGGAACTCCTCATCGGAGGGGAAGCGCCGGTAGGAGGGCAGATCGAGGAGGTGGGTCTTGAAGCTGGGCAGGTAGTGACCCTGTTCGCGGCGCAAGGCCTTGCTGAAGGTGGCGAAGGTTTTCTGCTGGGAGTTGGAGGGGATGGCGCAGACCGCCCGGCGGAACACATAGGCCTCCAGCAGACGCAGGGCCTCCAGCAGTTCATCGCGGCTGAGCAGGCCGGCTTCATGGTCGCCGTACAGCTCCAACAGCAGCGGGGTGACCACGTTCACCTTGAGCTCGCGCAGGTCGTGGAAAGCGTCCTTGAGCTGGGGGTCTGGCTCCTGGCCGAGGGCCACGCGGCAGTAGCGGATGGCGGTGGTGTGCAGATCACATAGCAACGCCTCGATGCCCGCATCAGCAACGGCTGGCTGGCGTTCATGCTTCTTGAACACCTCGTAGACCAGATCGAGCCGGGGTACCTCCGCGGTCTTGAGGGTGAGGAAGTCGCGCATGAAGGCGCTGAATTCGTTGCCGCTGTAGGCCTCCTGGCCGAAGGCTTGCTCCATCGGCCGCCAGTGGAGGGTGTAGAGCCGCTCCTGCAATTCGGGCGGCTGGCCCATCAGCACATAGTTGCGGATCAGATCGGCCTGGGAGAGCTCCCGGCCGGTGGAGTTCATGCTCTCGAAGATCAGCTGGGGATTGTCCTGATCGCGGGAGAGGGCCACATCCACCACCAGCAGCTTGCTGATGCCGCGGCAGACCACAGCCAAATCGGTGGTTTGGGCGCCGAGTTGTTCGAGGAAGAACTTGTAGTTCTCCTGGATCCGAATGGAGGGCTCGGCTGGCAGTGCTGCCGCTTTGGGATCCACCAACGCCATCAGGGTGACGCGATCGGTGTCGGAGAGCAGCAGCTTGAAGCGCTTATCGCCTCTCTGATGCCGGCGGGTGAGGTAGGTCTCGCGGAGGATGGCCGGAGCGAACTCCTCGATCGGCTCCTGCTGGTCCTCTGGAAGCTCATCCAGCACATCCGCCAGGGCCGTGAGCAGCAGGGTGACGGTGGTGAGCCGCTGCTGGCCATCGATCACCAGCTTGGGAGCCTGCACGGCGAGGTTGCCGAGGCCCTCGTCGATGTGAACCACTGAGCCGATGAAATGGACACCGATGTCATCGGAGGAACCAGCGCGGAGGATGTCAGCCCAGAGCTGCTGGCATTCCTTGAGGGTCCACGAATAGGTGCGCTGATAAATCGGAATGATGAACTGGGAGACGGCGCCCAGGATCTGAAGAAGCTTGGCTTCTGTGGCTTTCATTTTTCTGCGCACCATCCTAGAAGGGTCGAGAAAGTCGAGGAGTTCAAGGAGCGGAGTATCTGATTTCTAGACTTCGCTGCTTGACTCAGGGCGTTTAGAGCCTCGAGCTGGCGTGAAAAGCGCTCTTGGACTGGAAGTGGGGGAATCAGAATGTTGATATTGACTAGCTTCTCTCTGGTGAGATGAGCAATGGTGGCCGAAGTGATGCGATCGCTAAGCAGGCCTCGTTGTGCAAACATCCAAAGGGCCCAATTGAGGTACTCAGGAAGTACCTTATGTCTGTCGGCTCTTAATCTATGGAGAGCTTTCTGAAAGCCAATAACTCCGTTGCCTCCTTTCCAGATTGCCGATCTGCCAGGCTCTCCACCTTCGCAAACAAGGAGGTCTCCCTGGTAAACCCCAAAACGATCAATCTCGTGATCACCAATATCCATAAAAAGTACATCAGAGGTGTCAATCTCAAACCACCTGACGTTTGCATTTCTAAGGTAAGGTTTTTTGCTGCAACCGCTTTGGCGCTTCTTGTCAAGCATCTTGCCAAGTTGACAATCAGCTATTGCCCCCAGTCTTGCGGAAGGCAGGTCAAATGGGTTGGTGCGTGGTTCGCCAAAGGCTTGAATAAAAAGTGATTCACCCATTCTTCGATGTGCAGCCTGATGGCTGGCGCATGCTTCAGTGAGTTGCGATGCTTTATCCAGAATCGCCGCGATGCGCCGCTGCTCCTCCAGTGGGGGGAGGGGGATTTCGATGGCTTCGACGATCTCCTTAGAGACCTCCTTAAATGTGGCGCCCCTGCCAAGGCTCTGGAGATACACTTCATTCGACTTCAGCCACCAGTAGAGAAAGTCCGAGGAGAGAATCTCTTGGTCGGGCACAAAGCTCTTGAAGCCTTGGTTGGTGGCCATCGGGACTGTATTGATCGCCACGTGACCTATTGGTGCTCTTGAGCTGAAGAGAACACTTCTAGGCGGAAGAATCCTTGAAGAACAGCTCGAAAGACCCGCCTCAGTGATCAGACGTGCTGTTACTGAGACTTCTTTCTCTTCAAGCCCGCTCAGGTCGGCGGGCGTGATCCAGGGAATATCTCCATCCCAATAGTGATCAACAGATGACTTGGGCGTGGCCCCAGAGACAACCTGCGCTACATCTCCAAGATATGCCTTGGGCCACTTCATCGCAACATCCCCTCCAGCTCCTCAATCCCCTGCAGGATCTCCTGCTCGATCGCGCGCAGTTCCGCCAGGATCTCCAGCGGTGGGCGGTGCTCCACCTCTTTTTGGATCAGTCCAGGCCAGCACCGCCAGCTCCGGCTTAGGTGACATGTAACCGTTGCAGGAGCTGCAATGGCACCGGAAGCCGCCCCGGAGCTGAGTCGCTCAGAGCCCTCTGCCCAGGAGGCGCGCCGGGCAGCCAACCGGCGCAAGGTGCGGAAGCACCGCCAGCGGTTGCGGGCCCAGGGGATGCGGCCGATCCAGATCTGGGTGCCGGATGTGCTTGGGCCCGAATTTGCCGCCGAGGCGCTGCGGCAGTCTCTCCTGGTGGCGCATAGCCCTGAAGAGTTCGACATCCAGGCCTTCATTGACTCGATGTACGAATGGCCCGCTGAGTGGGGAGCACAGTTGCGCAGCGCGCGCTCTGATGCGACTGCCGTTCTTCTGATCATGGACTCAGACGCTCACGAGCGGCTGGAGGGTGTCGAGAATGTCGGCCAGTTCAACAGTGGCCACTTCCGTGTCGAAGGCCGCCTGTGCCCGCAACCAATAGCCGGGACTGAGCCGAAGCACACGACAAAGGCGCAGGTCCGTGTCGGCCGTGATGGCCCTTTGGCCCGCAATGATTTCGCTGATGCGTGATGCGGGGACTCCGATGGACTTGGCCAATCGGTACTGGCTGATGCCCAGTGGTTCGAGGAACTCTTCCTGAAGAAGTTCACCAGGGCTGATGGGTGGGAGACGATTCATGGGGAGGTGTCAGTGGTAGTCAACCAGTTCAACATCTTCAGGGCCGCTGTCAGACCATCGAAAACAGAGCCGGTATTGGTCGTTGATGCGGATGCTGTGTTGTCCGGTTCGATCACCGCGCAGCGCTTCCAGGCGGTTACCGGGTGGAATCCGGAGGTCGTCGAGCCGGCTGGCGATCTCGAGTTGCCGGAGCTTGCGGCGGGCTACCCGCTCGATGGCCTGGAAGCGAGGGACCGCCCAACCGTTGGCGAGGGATCGGGTGTCGGTACATCGGAACGACCGGATCATGCCTCGATCATAGTTCCGCTACGCGGAACGGTCGGGATCCGTCAACACAGGCCGGCATCGCCATAGCCCAGGATCTCGTCAGCGCCGCGTGCATCCAGCAGCGGCAGGGTCCACACCTGCTGTTCCAGCCAGCGACGGCTCTCTTCGGCGGTGGGCCACTCCGGTGTCGGCACCCCAGGCTGATTCGCCTCTGTGGGTTGATTGGTGTCCTGGTTCATCGCAGCATCCCCTCCAGCTCCTCGATCCCCTGCAGGATCTCCTGCTCGATCTCGCGCAGTTCGGCCAGGATCTCCAGTGGTGGGCGATGCTCCACCTCTTCGTGGATCAGTTCCTTGTAGCGGTTGAGGCTGAGGTCATAACCCTCGGCAGCGATCTCAGCCTTGGGCACGCAAAAGCTTTGGGCGGTGCGGTCCCGCTCTCGCTCAGTGTCCTTGCGTTGCCGCCAGCGGGCCAGACAGTCGGGCAAATTGTTCTTCTCGTGCTCGTGCTCGCCCTCGCCCAGGGCTTGTTTGGGCGTGGGCCCGAGTTTCTCCAGCGGCAGCAGCGGATTGCGCTTGTCGTCGAGGCTCCAGCCGTCGGCGGTCATGTCATAAAACCAGACGTAGTCTGTGCCGCCCCGGCCGGTCTTGGTGAACAACAAGATCGCCGTGCTCACGCCCGCATAGGGGCGGAACACGCCGCTCGGCAGCGACACCACGCCTTCGAGGAAATGGTCTTCCACCAGGGTGCGGCGCAGTTCCTTGTGGGCATTGGAGGAGCCGAACAGCACGCCATCGGGCACGATCACCGCCGCCCGGCCGCCGGGTTTGAGCAGCTGCAGGAACAGCGTCATGAACAGGAGCTCGGTTTTCTTCGTCTTCACCACCCGCTGCAGCTTGCCGCTGGTGCTTTCGTAATCCAGCGATCCGGCAAAGGGCGGGTTGGCCAGGACCAAGGTGTATTTGTTCTCCTCACTGGCGCTGTCTTCGGAGAGCGAATCGCGATAGCTCACATCGGGGTTCTCCACCCCATGCAGCAGCATGTTCATCGCACCGATGCGCAGCATCGTGTTGTCGAAATCAAAGCCATGGAACAGGCCATGGTTGAAGTGCTCGCGCAGCTCCGGATCGCTGAGCACCTCGGGGTGGTGTTCACGCAGGTATTCGCCCATCGCCACCGGGAAGCCGCAGGTGCCGCAGGCGGGATCCACCATCACATCCCGTGGGGTGGGCTCGGTCATTGCCACCATCAGCTCGATGATGTGGCGCGGCGTGCGGAACTGGCCGTTGGTGCCGGCCGTGGCCAGCTTGCCGAGCATGTACTCGTAGATGTCGCCCTTGGTGTCGCGGTCTTCCATCGGCACCGCGTCGAGCAGCTCCACCACCTTGGTGAGCAGGGCCGGCGTGGGGATCGTGAAGCGCGCACCTGTCATGTGGGTGGCGTAGGCCGATTCCTCACCGCCCAGTTCGCGCAGGAAGGGGAACACCCGCTCGCCCACCACCCGGTACATCGAGGCGGGATCACCCAGTTCCTTGAAGCGGCTCCAGCGCAGGTCTTGGCTCTCATCTGGAAAGATGCGGCGGCGCATCGGCTGCTCGGCTCGCTGACTGCGGCGCTCCTCCAGGGTTTCCAGCTCATCCAGCCGCCGGATGAACAGCAGGTAGGTGAGCTGCTCCAGCACCTCCAGCGGGTTGGCGATGCCGCCGCTCCAGAAGGCATCCCAGATCCGGTCGATCTGGTTGCGCAGCTCGCCGGTGAGCACCGAGGCCGCCGTGGTGCCGGGGGCGATGGTGGAGCTGGGCGTGGCCGGGGTGGTGCCGTTGCCGCTGCGGCGGGTGCGGGAGCCGGCGGCTGGGGCCGCAGCGCGTGGAGGTGGATCTACCCCAGGCACCTTCAGCCCTCCGCCAGGGCCCTTCACACCCTCGGCGGCACCCAAGGCCACCACCTGGCTCTTGAGCTCCTTCAGGTCCTCATCGCTGATGGGCTCTCCTGCCTCGTTCTCCAGGGCTGTGCGGATCTCGTCGTTCGTGATCCGGCTGCCGTCCTCCGGGATCAGGGCGATCAGGTCGTTGACGAGGTCGGCGAGGTCGGGCATCGGAGCGGGCTGGAAGCGCTGGGCTGGGGATCAGGGAAGCAGAGCCTGGGTCTGGGGCAGGACCAAGGACTGGATGGCCTCACGATGACTGGGCAGGTATTGAACGGATCCGTTGTCGTGCGAACGACCAGATCAGGCACTGTTGGTGAGCATCCGGTGTCCTGGCTTGGCCCTTGCTTGGGTAGTTCTACAGCGAGGCAGCAGCAGATGCAGTGCGATCTCCATACCCATGCTGGCGTGGCTATGCACCAACCGCATAGTTTTTTGATCGGGACTCTGCGAGGACTGGCGGATTCTTATCGGCCAAACCGACCTGGCGGGCTATCATTACATGTAACCCCAGCGGAAGCCGCTATGGAAGCGGAATCCACTCCAAGCGCCAGCCCCGACGACATCCGCCGCGCCGCCACCCGCCGCAAAGTGCGCGCACACTGGGTGCCGGATGTGCATTCATCTGAGTTCGCCGCCGAGGCGCGGCGGCAGTCGCTCTTAGCGGCGCAGAGCCCTGAGGAGGCCGAAATCCAGGCGTTCATCGATTCGGTCTATGAGTGGCCTGACGACGATTACAGCCAATGAAGCGCGGTGAGATCTGGACCATGGCCGGTGGCCCTGGCTATGCGAGCAAGCCTCGCCCAGCTGTGATCATTCAGGAAGACTGCTTTACCTAACGCTATCGATTGCCGTTTGTCCGCTGACCAGCCAGCCGATTGAAGCCCCGATGCTTCGTATCAAGGTGGCACCATCACCCGAAAATGGTCTCCGAGCTGCCAGCCGCCTGATGGTCGACAAGGTCACCACCGTGCCCAAAAGTCGCCTGGGCCAACGCATCGGCCGCCTAGCCGATGACGACCTGCTGCGCCTCAACCGCTCGTTGCTGGTGTTTCTGGGCCTGGCCCGCTGAGCCGATCAGCTCAGCCTCACAACCGGAACATCACCTGAGAAATCACCACCCAGGCGTCCTTGTCGCCGAACACGTCATAGGTGGTGAGTTTGTAATTGCCCTCCAGGCCCAGCTGCAGCCAGGGGTTCACATCCCACAGCAGGTTGGCGAAGATGCCGCTGTTGACCTGCAGGCCGAAGAGGCCGGAGTCCTGGGCGTGGTCGATGCCATAGCCGAGATTGAGGCGCAGATTGTCGGCCAAATACACATAGAACTGGCCCCAGCCGCCGGCGGTGGGCACCGCCTGATTGGTGGCGCGGTTGTAGGTCTGGAGGATGCCGGCCATGTATTCGCCCAGACCCTGGCCGGTGTAAAGCTCGCCGCTGAGGCCGAAGCGGCGGCCTAAGGCGATCTGCCCATCGATGGCGGCCCCCCAGACGTTCACCGTGCTGCGATCGGACACCAGGGTGAGCGGATCGCTGGGGCGGATGTTGTCGAGCACCCGCAGCTGGCCCACGATTCCGGACACCCCCAGCTCCACCGGCCGCAGGCTGCGGCCGCCGGCGCGGTCGGCATAGGCGCCGAAACCGAAGTTCAGGCGCGCCTCCAGGTTGGGCCAGCCGTTGTCCTCCACGATCTCCTGGCTTTGGAGATTGGCCAAATCCACGTTGCTGGGCAGCGCGGTGGTGACCGGCGAGGAGGCCGCCAGCTGCACCACCCCGCCAAAACCAGGGCCGGCCTCAAAGTTGCGCTCCACCCGGAACTGGGGCCGATAGGCACCGGGGTTGCCCGTGGCGGCCAGCTTGCCGTTGGGCAGGGTGTCCGGGTCTCGGGGGGCAAACACATCGAAGTTCTGGCCGGCGGCCACCCGCCAGGCGCCATTGCCGATTTCGCCGTAGGCCACCACGGGCGTGAAGCTGTAGCCCTCCGCCAGCAGGTTGTCCTGCAGCCAGAAGATGGCAAAGGCGCCGGGGGTCCAGGAGCCCCACTTCGGCCCGCGGAAGGCCGCGTACACCATGCTCTGCTGGGCCGAGAGGTCGTAGGAGGCGGCCGGATCCTTCGGGCTCACGATCAAGGGCTGGCCGGGGTTGAAGGTGTAACGACTGCTGGAGAAGCCCAGCAGCTTGGCCTCGGCCCAGAGGCGCAGGCTGGCGTCGCCGGCCTGGAGGGCGAAGCCCTTGCCGGGGGTGTAGGTGGCCGAGGATGCCGGTGCGCTGCTAACCCCGGTTGAGGCTGGAGCGCTGGAGATGGCAGCACCGGGGATGGTGGGCTGGCCGGTGAGTTGCTGACGCAGCTGGGCCAGGTCGGCGGCGAGGCTGTCCTGGCGGGAGGTTTCGGCGGCCAGTTGGCTCTGCTGGGCCGCGATCCGCTGGCGTGAAGCCGCCAGCTCCTGCTCGAGCCGCTCCAGCCGCGCGAGGGCATCGCCGGGGTTGCGGCAGGCGGGGATGGCGGCCAGCTTGGCAGGCAGGGCCGGATCGGCCCGCAGGAGTTCGGCCGGCGCCGTACTTGCAGGTAACCCCAGGGCTTGGCGGCACCCGGGCAACGCCAGGCTGGCCGCCACGCCCGGCGGTTGCGGCACGTCGGCCCGGGCGGGGGGAAGCAGGGCGATCGCACCGCTTCCCGCCAGCAACAGGGGGATCAGGCACGGGCCAGACCGTTTCAACACGCAGGAGATGGCAGAGCTGGCTGGATGATCGCGATTGCTGCGGCGATTCGCCATCGATCAGCGGCGGTGTCACTACGCCGAAAACGCAGATCTGCGACGACCGACCTGGGGCAGGCCCAGCCCGCCACGCCCGGCCCGCCAACGCGTCGGCTCAGTCCTTGCTGATCGCCCCATGGGCTTTGGCTGTCTTGGCCATGGCACCAGAGCTGGTCAGCGCCGCTGTGCCGCCGGCTGGAGTTAAGGCCGGTGGGGTTAAGGCCGGTGGCGTCAAGACCGGTGGAGTTAGGACCGTTTTCACCGGTGATGTGATCAACGGCAAGAAGGTGGTGAGTTCACTCAATACCGACGACCTGGAGCCCGGCCGCAAGCACCTGCTTTTTTCCAGGGTGTTCAGATGTTCACGGGGCAGTATTGGTATGTCTCGGTGATCGTGGCCAAGGGGATTCGGCCCGGCAAGCGTTTCACCCTGACCAGTGGTGTCCATGGCGATGAAATGAGTTCGGTGCACACCGTCCAGACGATCATGGGTCGCCTCAACCCTGGCGAAATGACAGGCACCGTGATGGCGGTTCTGTTCGTGGATGGCACGCTGAACGTCTTGAAGCACTATGGCGTGATTCCTGGCCCGATCGGGCGCACCGCCATCGACGCCAATGTGTTGATCGGTCAGAACGTTTACACCGTCGTCAGTAGCCAGGGAGGCTTCATTGAATGGCTGGTGAAAATCACCGACAACGTGAGGGCCGGACAAAAGCTGGCGATTCAGCGCAATGCCTTTGGTGAGGTGCTAGCCGAATACATCAGCCCCGTCCAGGGCCGGATCTCTGCTCTGCGCATCGACGCCACATCGGAGCCCGGTAATGTGCTGGTGTTCATTCTATCCACCTCAGCCGCAGCCTCTGGCGCGGTTCCCTATGTGGAGTAGCTGTTACGATTCCAATCTATCTCGCGCTTGAAGTGGCCAGTTTTCCAGTGAGTAGAGGTAGTTTATTTGCAAGCTATTTCATGTTTCTTGATTACCCACGGCGGCCTGGGGCTCTCACTCTGGTATGCACACACCAGATTGCCTCGGCAGCGCCTTGAGGGCTTCTGATGCCCAACGGTGGCCCTTCAACCGCTAGCGCCATTAAGATTGAGTTACGACAACGGCCCAACCCATGGCCCTGGCGCCCCCACCCACATCCGTCCAGCTGTCTGGGCTTGAGCAGGAGCCGCTGCTGTTGCCCTGGGATCTGCGGCTGACGCCGGAGCAGTTCGAACGGGTGTGCCAGGCCAATCCGGAGGCGCTGCTGGAGCTGGCTGCGGATGGAGCATTGATCGCCATGACGCCTACCGGTGGGGAGACGGGCAATCGCAACAGCCGCCTGCTCATCCAGCTGGGCATGGCCGTTGGCCGCGGTCAGCCCAGCTTGAGGATTTTTGACAGCTCCACAGGCTTCCTCCTGCCGGATGGATCCGTGCTCAGCCCCGATGCCGCCCTTGTGCTGGAGGAGCGTTGGCAGGGCCTCAGCCCAGAACAACGCCGCAGTTTCCCGCCCCTCAGCCCCGATCTGGTGATCGAGTTAGCGAGCACCAGCGACGAGGGCCGTCGAGGTGTGGCCGCCCTACGCAGGAAAATGGACCTCTACCAGGCCAATGGCGTCCGCCTCGGCTGGCTTCTGCTCCCCCACGAGCAGGCGGTGGAAATCTGGCGCTGCGGCCAGCTTGGGATGGGGGAACGGCAGGAGAACGCCAGCCGGCTGGATGGGAGCGAGCTGGCGGAGGGGCTGGGTTTGGATCTTGATGAGATCTGGGTCGTGTGACCTCTCGGCGCGATGATCAGGCGAGCTCGGCACACACGAGATGGTGCGGCGCATGAGCGAGCGTCACTAGGTCGTTGGGGTGCTTGCCGCCGGTGACGCCCGCCTTGTGGTGGCAGTGCTTAAAAAACGCAAAATTGCGGCATTCACTCCAGGGCAGACCTAACTTTTGCGCGCTCCCCCAGCACTTACATGGCCACCACCGGGTCGGTTTCGACCAAGCCCCTGTCGCCGATGACTCCGTGTGCCCAGGCCTCCGCCCCGGCCCGGCGCCGCAGCAGCTCTGAGGTCGTGGCCCTGGGGCTGGCGACCTTGGTGATGGGGTTCCTTCCAGCCCCCCAGGCCCTGGCAACGGAGCTCCCCTTGGTCTTGTCAGCGCGGGGAGCCGCCGCCGTCCCTGCCAGCGGCCAGGGCGTTGCGGCGGTTCAAGCCAACAAACCCGTGATCGCCCAGGCCCCGGGCCCTGCCGCTGAAGGCGGCCAAGGGCAGAACCCACCCCAGGGGCTCCGCACCAAGGAGGCCAGCCTCGCCAAGCAACTGGCCAATCCAGTGGCCTCGCTGATCAGCGTGCCGTTCCAGTTCAACTACGACAGTGGCATCGGCGTTCAGGAGAACGTCCAGCGGGCCAACCTCAACATCCAGCCGGTGGTGCCCTTCAAGCTTTCGGCCGACTGGAACCTGATCTCCCGCACGATTCTGCCGGTGGTGAACTTCCAGGGGGAGGCGGGGCCGGAAACCGGCCAGCTCAACTTCGGCGACACCGTGCAGAGCCTGTTCCTCTCCCCCGCCAAGCCCGGCCCCGGTGGTGTGATCTGGGGCGTCGGCCCGGTGGCCCTGCTGCCCACCGCCACCGGCCAACTCAGCGGCATTCACCAATGGGGCCTCGGACCCACCGGCGTGGCCCTGGTGCAGCGGGGCCCCTGGACGGTGGGCGCCCTGGCCAATCATCTCTGGAGTGTGGCCAACAACGGCTCCAACGCCAATGTGAATGCCACCTTCCTGCAGCCGTTCCTGACCTACACCACCCCCACCGCCTGGACCATCAGTCTCAACACCGAATCCACCTACGACTGGGCCGCCAACCGGTGGGCCGTGCCGCTCAATCTGGTGGTGGCCAAGGTGACCAAGGTGGGCAACCAGCTGCTGTCGCTGGGAGCGGGAGTGCGTTATTGGGTCGATGGACCCGATAGCGGCCCCCACGGCTGGGGAGCCCGCTTGGTGGCCACCCTGCTCTTCCCCACCCGCTGACCCCATCGCTTCCGTGCGCCCCCTCCCGATCCCAGCCCTGCCGCCCATGACTCCCCTGGCCCCTCTTGTTCTTCCTGCCCTTCGGGCCGCCGGCCTTGGCTTGGCCTTGGGCCTGATCGGTGCCGTCGCCACCCCGGTGGGAGCGGCACCGCTGCAGCAGCCCGCCGCCACCCTCTATCGCGGCGGCGACATCCTCACGATGGCGGGGCCCAAGCCCGCCTACGCCGAAGCGCTGGTGGAAAAGGGCGGGCGCATCCTTTATGTGGGGCCTCTGGCCGGGGCGATCAAGGCGGCCGGTGGCGGCGCCCGCCAGGTGAACTTGGCCGGCCGCACCCTGCTGCCGGGCTTCATCGATGCCCACGGCCACCTGGTGCTGGCCAGCCACACCCTGCTCAACGCCGATCTGATCGGCGTGAAGAGCATCCCCGAGCTGCTTGGGCGCATGAAGGCCCACGCCGCCACCCTGCCGGAGGGCGTGATGGTGGAGGGCATGGGCTACAGGGCTGAACAGCTCGCCGAAAACCGGCACCCCACCAAGGAGGAGCTCGATAGCGTGAGCACCACCCGGCTGGTGTTCGTGCAGGACGGCTCCGGCCACCAGGGTTCGATCAACTCCGTGCTGCTCAAGCAGATGGGCTGGAATGCCAGCAGCAAGGATCCGGCCGGGGGGGTGATCACCCGCAAGCCGGGCAGCAGCGAGCCCAGCGGCCACATCGCCGAAGCGCCCGTGTTTGCGGTGCTGGCGGCCAAGGCGCCCCTCACCCCGGCTCAGATTCGCCAGGGGGTGGGCAAGGCCGTGGCCCTCTGGACGGCCAATGGCCAAACCACGGCCTCTGAGATGGGCTTCGGCCTCAGCGATGACGACATCGATGTGGTGCGTCAGATGCTCGATGAGAAGTTGCTGCCGATCGACCTGCTGCTGTTCGTGAAGCACTCCTTCCTGGAGCAGGCCAAGGCGGGCCGCAGCGCCGTGGTCGCCCAGTACGCCGATCCCGCCTCGCGGGCGCCACGAGTGGATAGCGATGGCCGTTATCTGAACCGGGTGCGGCTGGCGGGGGTGAAGTTCTGGCTGGACGGCAGCATGGACAACGCTTTCATGTCGCAGCCTTACACCAACAATCCATCCGGTAATACCGAGAAAAACTTCCGCGGCCTGGCCGTAGACCCCCAGGCCGCCGTGGAGACCACCGTGGCCACCACGTGGAAGAGCAATCGCCAGGTGGCCGGCCACAGCATCGGTGACCAGGCGGTCGACAATTTTCTGGTGGCGATCGAGAAGGCCTATGCCGCCCAGGGCCCGGCCGACCATCGGCCGATCATCCAGCACGCCCAGTTCCTGCGGCCCGACCAGATCGTGCGGGCCAAAAAGGTGGGCGCGATCACCAGCTTCACCGCCGGCGGCATCTATCCGATGGGCGACTATCTGGCCCGCTTGATGGGCCCTGAGCGGCTGGCCTGGGCCGGGGCGGCGGGTTCGGTGCAGCGGGCCGGCATCCCCTGGACCATCCACCACGACATGCCCGCCGGCGTCAGCCCCAGCCTGATCTATGCCCTCTGGAACATCGTGAACCGCACCACCAAATCCGGTGTGGTGCTGGCACCGCAGGAACGGGTGAGCGCCTACGACGGCCTGCGGGCCCTCACGATCAACGGCGCCTACCAGTTCCACGAGGAGAAAACCAAGGGTTCGCTAGAGCCCGGCAAGCTGGCCGATCTGGTGGTACTGAGTGCCAATCCCTTGAAGGTGGATCCCCTCACCATCAAGGAGATCCAGGTGCTGGAAACGATCAAGGAGGGCACCAGCCTCTACCGCAACCCCTCCCTCAGCGCCGGCGGGGCCACCACCGCATCGGTCCCGAGCTCAGCCCCGATCAACGAGAAGGACAACTGCCTGGTGCCCCACGACCACCCCCAGAAGCCCCTCAATCCGGCCCAGCAGGCCGCCATGGACCGGCTGCTGGCGCCAAGGCCCTGAGGCGCTCGTTAAGGTGCCCGGCGTTTGATGTAGCCCGCGCCCGATGCTCACCATCCCGGATCGTTGGTGGCCGTGTTGCCTCAGCGAACCGCGACTGCCCTTTCTCAGCCTGCCGGAAACCTCGTTCCAGCTCGGGCACCCGGTGCAGGTGGCCGAGAGGTTGGCCACCCTGATCCCCGTGCGCAGTTGTGATGCCGTGGAGCGTCCCTCCCCGGCGCGGCCGTTCCGCTGTCATACCGGTGGCCTGCGGCTCCGGGGCCAGGGGCACTTCCGGCTCGGCCGCCGCAGCCTGCGCAACCTTGCCGGCCGGACCCTGCTCTACCTGCCCCCGGAACCCTGGCGCACCAGCAACGACGCCATGGGGGGCATCACGATCCGGCTCGATCCGGCCCTGATTCGCCAAGTGGGACTCACCATGGCCGGACCCTGGGCCGCCCCGGAGCCCTGGCAGGCCTTGGCCACCCATCCGCTCGTTGTGGAGCTGGGGCAGCCTTCCAATCCGGTGCGCTTTGAGCGGCTCTACCGGTTGATGCTGTTCATTCAGGGCCTGCTGCTTCGCCAGGGCGGGGTGCCGGAACTCCTGCGGCTCGACGATCTGCTGCTGCGCCAGATCGTGGAGGTGCTGGCCCCGGCCCTGCTCACCGATCGCGCCGCCCCCGATCTGGAGGGCTCCGGCTGTGCCATCGATGCGCTGGTGGATTGGATCCACGCCCACTGCCACGAGGCGATCAGCCTCTCGGAACTGGAGCAGCGCTCCCATTACTCGCGCCGCAGCCTGCAGTACGCCTTCAAAGCCAGGTTCGGTTGTGGTCCGATGCAGTACCTGCGGCGCCAGCGGCTCTGGCTGGCCCGCCGCCGGCTGCAGGACCCCGGACCGGAGTGCACTGTGAGCAGCATCGCCAGCGCCTGCGGCTATCTCAGCCTGGCTACTTTCAGCCGGGATTTCCAACGCTGCTTTGGCATTTCCCCCTCCAGCCTGCTGGCCCAGCGGCGAAGGTCCTGGAAGGGTCAGTAGCGGAAAACACAGAGATTCCAGTCGAGCCACGACGAAGGTGTGACCATGGCACTTTCCGTCCTTGGGCAGATCACCAGCACAGCCCACCTCGCCGCCGTGGGTCTGGTGGAGGTGGATTGTGACTTGGGAGCGGGAACGGCTGGAGCCGGATCGGGGATCGAGTTGCTCAGGGGCGCTGTGCAGCCTGAACAGGATCCTTCCGCCCGCGTTAGCGCCCGCGGCTGGGAGGTCGGCGCCGGCACCGCCACGCCCCATGCGCGCCACATTCAGGCGATCACGCAGGTGATGGCCGATGCCGCCGACCTGGTGGCCTCCACGCTCCAGCAGGGCCTGTTTCCGATTGTGCTGGCCGGCGACCATTCGACGGCCGCCGCCACCATCGCCGGCATCCGCCGCGCCCATCCCAGCGATCGATTGGGGGTGATCTGGATCGATGCCCACGCCGATATCCACTCCCCGTTCACCACGCCCTCGGGGAACATGCACGGCATGCCCCTGGCGATCGCGGCCGCCCATGACAACCTGCCAGAGGCGATCAATGATCCGGACACCATCACCCGCCAGCTCTGGCGGCAGCTGCAGGAGCTGGGCGGATGCCAGGGTCCGGCCCTCGATCTAGGAGACCTGATCTACATCGCGGTTCGCGATACGGAGCCCGCCGAGGATGCAACGCTGGCCTCGCATGCCATTCCGGTGGTCCGCACCGAACAGGTGCGGCGCGACGGGCCTGATGCCGCCGCCCGCCGCTGCCTCGATTACCTCGCCGCGGTTGATCGAATCTATGTGAGCTTCGATGTGGATGCCCTGGATTCCACTATCTGCAAGGGCACGGGCACCCCTGTGCCCGGTGGTCTCTGGGCCGATGAGGCCGAGACGATCTTGCGGTGCCTGCTCGACGACCCGCGGGTGTGTTGCTGGGAAATCTGTGAGATCAATCCCCATCTCGATACGCTCAACACCTTGGCGGAGGTGTCGCTGAAGATTTTCAACAGCGGCCTGGAGCAGCTCGCGGAGCGTCTCACCGCTCCCGGCGGGGTCTGAACGACCCGGGCCGAGCGGGGCGTTGCTGGCCTCTGGTGCACGGCTTCCGCTTGTGCACGGCTTCCGCTGGTGCCCAGATCGATCGGGATGACAGGGCCGCATTGCCTGGCGGCGTTCACGGCGTTGGAGGGCGGCCACCCCCCAGCCGCCAGGGTGAGATCCGCCACCACAACGCCCTGATGGCAAAGCTCAGGGCATTGACAATGGTTGCCACACACCACTGCCCATCCCCGGCCTTGGCTACCGACCAACCCACCCTGATCCGCGATTTCGCCTCCCGCTGCCGTGAGCGGATCGAGGAGTTTGAGAAAACCCAGGTGCGTTGCGGTCTGATCGGCCCCTCCGGCAGCGGTAAGTCGTCGCTGATCAATGCCATCGCCGGTGAGCGCATCGCCCGGGTGGGCGTGGTGGAGACCACCAACGATCCCCTGGAGATCAGCCACCGCGGCATCACGTTTGTGGATCTGCCGGGCTGCGGCACCCGCCGCTGGCCAAAGGACACCTACGTGGAGCGGCTGGATCTGGCCAGCTACGACTGTTTCTTGCTGGTGACGGCCCAGCGCTTCTACGAGAACGACGCCTTCCTGTTCCAGCAGCTGCGGGCTCTTGGCAAACCCTGCTTTGTGGTGCGCAACATGGTGGATCGCGCCATTGAGGATGGCCGCCATGACCACGGCCATGACGAGGCCGAGATTCGCCGCATCATTCAGCACGACATCACCGCCGAGCTGGAGCCGGATCCGCCCGAGCGGGTGTACCTCACCTCGGCCCGCCAGCCCGCCCAGCACGACCTTCAGGCTCTGCTGGCCGACATCGGCGCCGCCCTGGCGGGACTGAAGCAATCGCGCTTCGTGGCCGACATGGCCGCCTACGGCCAGGACGCCCTCCAGCGCAAGCGCAAGGTGGCTCAGGAGCGCATCCCCCCCTATGCCGGCCTGGCCGCCGCCAATGGCAGCCTCAATCCCATACCCGGTCTGGATCTGGCTGCCGATGTGTCGTTGCTGCTCAAGCTCGGCGAGGAGATCTCCGCCATCTATGGCCTTACCAGCAGCCAGTTCGATTACATCAAGCGCCTGCTCGGCCCGAAGGCCCTGCCATCGCTGCTCACCAAACTCGCCCAGTTCGGCACCAAATACCTGGCCCGCGAGGGCCTGATCGGCCTGCTGAAGCGCCTCGCCAGCCGCGAGCTGAGCCGCCAGTCGACCCGCTGGATTCCCCTGGCGGGGCCCTTGATCGCGGCGGGGATCGGCTGGCAGTCCACCTTCATGCTCGGCGAGCAGCTGGTGGATGAGGCCGAGGCGCTGGCGGGCGAGATCCTGGCCGACATCCTCAGCGGCAACGAGCTGCCGCAGCGGGGCTGAGCCGGCGGCTGCGTGATCAACGTGGTGGTGGGCCTCAGCCGTCGCGGCGCCACACCGCCAACCCACCGGAACGGCCGCGGGCCGCCAGCCAGCGGCCCTCGGCGCCGCTGGCGATCAGGGCAAAGAAGGCCCCGCGCCGGGGATCGGGTGCCGGCAGGGAGCGTTGCAGCAGCAGCCTTTGGCCGGCGCGGATCTCGAGCTGATCGAACTGGAAGCGAAGCAGGGGCCGGCGCCCCTCCAGCCAGCCGGGCCCCTGGAAGCGCAGCACTAAGGGGCCGAGCTGCACCGCATTGGTGAGCTTCAGCCCGGGGTGCGGCTTCGGAGCGGGATTCGGGCCGGTATTCGGTTCCGCCTCGATCCGCAGGCTGGCCCCCAGGGCCCGCAGCGCCACCCCGGCGAGGGGAGAGGGCTGCCGCTGTCCCCGGGACCAGACCCTCTCCAGCCGCCAGAGCCCTGTCAGGTCTTCGCTCTCCAGGCCCGATCCCTTCCGCCGGGCCGACTGCTCCAGGGCCTCCAGCTCATCGCCACTGGGCAGCGCCTCCTCAGCAGGCCCGCCTGCGGAGACAGCATCGATCGGAGCTGGCATGGGGGCGTCCGCTGCGCAGGCCCACCTTTGCAGAGAATCATCGATCCCAGATCCGATCAGAATGATTCGATGGCCCACCCGCCACCCCCATTCCGGGGGCGTGCCCTTCGCCTCCCGGAGTCCTTGCACCGGGCCACAGCCGTGGCCGGCCACGGCGGTCAGTCGGGGATCCATTCGATCGACCATGCTCTGCGGTTGCGCAGTCTCTGGCTGGCCTACCTCCTGGCCATGCTCTTCCACGTGGACCTGGGCCTGATGCCCCTGTTTCATGGCCTCTCACCGGAGATCGCCGCCCAGGTGCCGCCGGCGCGGCTTGGGATGCTGTTCTGGGCGATGTTGGTGTATTTCCTGATTCCGCTCGGCGCCTTGCTGCGGATCGCCTGGGCCGCCAGCCAGCCCACGCGGCCCGGCCACTGGCTCCGCTGGCGCCGCACCCATTTCTGGCTCAGCGTGGTTTACACCCTCACCAACATTCCCCATCTAGTGGCCGACATCCTCGTGCCCGATTCCCGCGCTGACCAGGTGGCGCTGATGGCGGTGCTGCTGCTGATCGGTGTACTGATCAATCGTGAGGCCTGGGCCTGGTGGCGCGAGGCCCGACCTTGAGAGCATCGCCGATCCTGCTGCGGCTGTTCCTGGCCGACACCCTGGTGACGCTCGGCTCTCCCCATACGGCCCTCAAGGCCACCGCCATGCGGGCCCGGGTGGCGCGGGTGGCGCGGGTGGCGCGGGAGCTGCCGGGGGCCCGCCGGCTGGCCCCCACCGCCTACCGCAACAGCACCGGTGATCCGGCCGATCGGGGCGATGGCCTGGTGCCGGTGGAGTCGGCCCTGCTGGAGGGTGCCGATGCGGTCGTGCTGGAGGGGGTGGCCCATGGCGGGGCCTTTGGACCCGTCTGGTACAGCACCCCGCCAGCGGCGCGGCCTGAAGGTCAACTGCGCCGCAACCAGCCCGGTGCGCCGGAGAACCACTCGCCCAGGTCGTCGCGGCGGGGATCGAAGGTTCCCTCCGGCCCCACTTCGCCGAGATCCATCTGGGCGAGGAAGCGATCCAGTCCTTCCCTGGGTGTTCCCT
Source organism: Cyanobium sp. (assembly GCA_014191755.1). Classification (GTDB taxonomy): domain Bacteria; phylum Cyanobacteriota; class Cyanobacteriia; order PCC-6307; family Cyanobiaceae; genus Cyanobium. The sequence continues at coordinate 10,069 of BJHE01000026.1, read as the reverse complement.
GAACCTGGGCGCGTCGAGCCCGGCGCAGCCAGCTCCACACGCTGGGATCGCGGTCGGCGAACTTCTGCACATAGATGCGTTCGGCTAGGCTCACCGGTTCGGCGGCAGCGATGCGGTCGATGATCTCCTGGAGCCGAAGCCTGGTTTTCGGCGTGAGCATGGAGAGGGGTGCAATGGGGTGGCGGCAGATTCAGACCACTGCCCCGATGAAATGGTGGCGAACCGCACCAATCCCCCCGCCATGTCAGCGGATCCCCGTGGTTTCCTGATGCCATCGCTACCGAACTGGATTCGTGGTGCTGAAAAGCGGCGAATCACAGCGCCATCGACCGGTGTTCGGCGCGGCATTAATCAGCTTATGCCAACAATTCTGTGGTGATGGTTGATGGTGATTTCATGGTCCGCTAGGGATCAAGATTCCCGCCCAATGCCTTGCCGGACCCTTAGCCTCACGGGTCATGGACCGGATCCAGTTCCACCTCTCCATCCCCGCCCTCGACCTGGACGCCACCCAGCGCTGGTATGTGGAGGGGCTCGGTTGCATGGCCGGCCGCCGCAGTGCCCATGCCCTGATCCTCGATCTGGGCGGACATCAGCTGGTGGCTCAGCGCACCGATCCGTCCGTTCTGGGCGAGCAGCAGCGCGGCATCTATCCGCGTCATTTCGGCCTGGTGTTCGCTGAGCTGGCCAGCTGGCAGGTCTTGCTGGAGCGCAGCCGAGCCGCCGGATTGGTCTTCGGCGTGGAACCGAAGCTCCGCTTCGCCGGCGAAGCTCTGGAGCACCACACTTTTTTCCTGATCGATCCAGCCGGTAACTGGCTGGAGTTCAAGCACTACAGCGATCCAGAGGCGGTGCTCGGCTGCCGCAGCCACACTCAGGTGGGTGATTCACGTTATGGATGAAGCGTCCCTGCGCTGGGTGCGGTGCCGGTTGGTGGCGGGCCATGGCGTGGCATCGGGCCGGGCCGCCACCAGCCCCTACCCGGCCGGCACGATTCACCTGCAGGCGCCCTATTTCGCGGCCAGGGGCATCGATCTGTCGCCCTTCTTCGCCGGCACTCTCAACCTGGAGGCCGCTCGGGGCCACTGGCGCCTCCGCGACCCCGATGCCCGGGTTGAGGCCCTGGAGTGGACCGATCGCCATCCACCGGAGACCTTCTCCTTCTGGCACTGCCGCCTGCGGGTTCCCGCCGCAGCCGGAGGCGCCGTTGGTTCCGCCGGCTTGGCCGCCCTCATCTATTACCCCCACCCCGAAACCAAGCGCGCCCACCACCAGGCGCCCAGCTGCCTGGAGCTGCTGGCCCCCTGGATCCCCGGCCTTCACCCCGGAGCAGAGCTGGAGCTGGGTGTCGATCCGCGCCGCTGCCGCCTGATCGATCCGGCCCGGCTGCGGGCGCGGTTGCTGGAGTTCCTCAAGTTCCGTGTGCTGGCGGCCCAGGAGGAGTTCTTCGTGGCGTTCCTGGTGCCCCAGCCCGGTGATTCCCCAGGGCCGGATCCGAGGCCTGGCCTGGCTCCCGCCTTGGCCGCCCCCACCTCCGCCCTGGATCCCAAGCGGTTCCGCACCTGGCTCCAGGCTCTCTGGCCCGAAGCCCTCGATCTCGACGACGCCGACCTGCTGGCCACCCTCGAGCAGGCCCGCCAGCTTTATGTGAACTGAGGGCTCAGGCCGATCGGCCGATTCCAAGTCCGGCGTTCAGGCCGCTCGGCCGATTCCACGCCCTGCGCTTAGAGCTTCCCCGCCAATTGCTCGCAGGCGGGGGGCCGGCCCATTTGCTGCGCCGTTTCCACCGGCCGCCAGAACTGCCGCTGCAGCTCCTGGAGTTGTTGGTTGATGGCGCACTGGGCCTGCCGCCAAGCCAGACGCTCGGCTGGATCGCTGGGTTCAGTTCCCAGTGCGTCGGCTGCCTGCAGCAGGGGACGCAGCTGGTCGGCCCACAGCCCACGCTGGCCTGGGGTGTTCTCCTTCGGCAGATCGCGGCTGAGGGAGGCCTGGTCCCAAGCACTGCGGCGATCGGGCCGCAGCAGCAGCGCCGCCCCCAGGCTCAGCAGCAGGGCGACGCTGGCACCGACAAGCACGGGACGTTGAAGCACAGCAGGGCGAAGGGCGGGTGATCCCAGCATGGGCTTTGCCCCGTGAGGCTGACACTCTGGTGCCATCGTGCCGAGTCGTGGTCTGGGCAAATCACAGGTGCCTGCCACTTGCCCCCGGGGTTTAGACGGCCAAAACAGTGGTGAGAGGGGTAGCGTGAGGATTTGCCACTTTACCGCTGGAAGGATCGAGGTTTCAAGCTAATTTATAGCTTTATGCGGCATTTTTAATTTTTCTTGCTGAGAACCTGAATCCAACTGCACCAAGGCCCTTGTTTTCGTGAATAGATCATGCAATATTTGGCAGGCTAATCGTAGTGCTGCATCGTAAAGGCCAGAAATCTTAAGTTTATTCGCGCCAAGAAGTTGAAGCATTGGATGTCACCAGTCCTCCAGATTTCCTGCAAGAAGTCGAAAAGCGTCGACGGCGATACCGGGTCCGTATAAAATCAACACACGCCTACCGTACAATCCCCCAGACTCATTGCGCTGCATGCCCTTTGGATCAAGTTGCCGGCTTCACCACAGCTGCATAGGCCGACCACGGCACCCACAGCAGAGCGGATACCGGACCCGCCCATACAGCGTTCGATGCATCTCGCGCAGTCAACAAAACAACTAGATGAACTAACGAAACATCTCCAAGAACGATGTATTATCCGCTTACTGGTTATCTTAAATTACACGTGACCAAGTTGCGCCATCCCAAAAAAGCAATAACGTCGAGCGGGGCTCAACAACTACGCCCAGCATCCTGAAAGCTTCAATCCCAACATTGATAACTGCAAACATCTTTCCATGAGTAGCAATGGTTGGTTCAGGCACAGCAAGAGTCCGACCCGTAGTTGATTGATTAATGCGAACAGCATTAAATTTGTCAACTTGAAGAATCACAGGGTCAATGATGCCTCCGCTGCCCTGATCCTCAATCGATATGGTCGCCCAATTGCGGACAAGAAAACCTTCTTGAGGACTAATCTGGCCAAAGTCTGCAAATGTTGGAGTTGAGTCAAAATCATCCGCAGTGCACACCCAGCCAACAGGGCTTCCTTCTGCAGGCTTTGTATTATAAACGATGTCACCTCGAAAGTAGCTGCCAGCGGTGGGCCTTTGGTGCGAGAAATAAATACTTGGCTGATCTTGTGAAACCGTATTAAGGCTTGGTGATTGAGCATTGTCCACCGGCATTGTGTAAGGGACTCCAGAATCTGTTCTTCCTTCAACGATCATCCAACAACCAGCAACAATACTGCCAGGGTCAGGCACCTTGAAGCTATCAATTGCAAAGACAAATCGACTACTCCCACCAGGATGCCAAAACGTACAAGCGTACTGAACAAAAGCGTCACCTGTAGGGCCATACTCTCGATATAATCCACCAATAACCTGCTGCCCATCAACGCATCTAAACAACCAGGTTCCCGAATGATCTGTCTTGGCCTCCCATAAGAATGTATAGAGACCAGCTGCTAGCTCAACACCTTCAGCTGGCCATTGCTTGGTTTTCAGTTGCATGACTCCTACACCGTTGCCACCAGAGAGACGAAATCCAACGAGTAGATATCCCTTCGAACGATCGGCGAAGGCTCTCCAGCTTGATCCTCGAACTTCACCCCTTACATATGGCTCTGCCGTAGTCGTCTGTAGATTTGACTCCAACATGAATTCAGCTGGATCAACACTAGGCTCAAGAGGAAAGGCTACGGGGCGTTGGACACCGAACTGACCAGGTATAAATAAGTTATTTCGTGGACGTGATCGCACTACCAGCTCATTAAAGTCTCGCCCTCTTCTGTAAGCTTCAGCTTGTTCAGCAATAAAGACACCAGATCTTAAAGAATAAGGATCAACCTGTGGGTCGCCGCCATATCTTATCTGACCTGTCATGCCCTCTGTTCTCGCTACTGATTGATCGTTAATCATGAAACCTGTCCTATCGGCGGGGCTTCTTGAGCCAGCTGCATTGATTGTGCTTTGTTGCCTCAAGCCTGAAAAACGCAAATCAACATGACCGGACTTGCAGATGCGACCAGTTCCTTCAGTATAATTAGGTAAAGTAGGCCTCTCAGAAAGCCCTGTCTGAAATACCTGTTCAATAGGCAACCCCCATTCAGTATAGAGATCGAACCTGTGCTCGTCGACTACCATTACCTTTGCACAACAATTCGCTCTTTCAATGCCGCCAACATCATAGATATCAATAACATCATTATTCACTAGATCATGATTCAAAATGGTTACACGAATTTGACGGTAGTGTAACATTATAGTGGGATCCCCTGGCTTGGGAGAACTCCTTGACTGCTCTCCGTCAAGGCTTACATCAATAACCTGACGACTGCCGTAGCTGTCATCGTAAACCCAGATGCCATTTGTCTCGGTTGAGTTAAGTCCATGCGCTTGTTGAATAATAATCTCGGTTGGAAAATCATGGTAAACTTCTATGAAGTTAACATAATTAGCATTCATAAATGCATTTTGGAGATGCAAGAAACCTCGGCATATAGCACCGCAGCCCAAGGGAATGCCAGCTTCTGCTCCAGAACCAGCATATGCATTTCCGCTTGACTTAGTTCTCATAATTACAGTTGCGCTATCAAAACACTCAACGTTAGCGACTGTGATATTGCCTGGGCCAAAAAGTGTGCCGTTGCGCATTGATGGCATTCCCACAGGCTTTCTCTGGGTATCCGTGTGATCTTGGAAACGTCCATTTTTTCCGGCAACTACATTTGACAAAATCATGATATGATGAATATAGGTATTATTGGGATTATGAATATAGGGCAGGGGAAGGCCGTCCGGCTTCCCGATTTCCGCGAAACAGGCATCATATCTTCGAACATCATTCATTTGGATCTGGGTTTGATCAATATAAAATGAGCCACTTCCAACTTCCAGATGATCAGAAAACCACCAAATGTAGTTCGCGCCCACATGCTTACAGCTAATCAGTGTAAGTTCCTGAGTAGCCCTGACTACTTCTGGGTGTGTTATAGGTGTCATGTCTAGCCAGAGTGCATATCCATTCTGATGTAAAAAACTACAATCTACTATTTTTGACCCGGTTCCTACAGGATTAAATCTACTACCAAGATAGATTCTTTCACCAGGAAAGCCATCAGCACAGTCTCTTGATCCCAACGGAAACCCGTAGCGAACAGAGTAGCCATAGCCTCGGAGGGCATGCCGGCCACCTTGAAATTGAATGTGACTAAAACGGTTCTTGTAGTGCTGGAAGACAATGAGAGAAATTCCGGAGTCGTAGGCAATTGCGGGATAAGCAAAACCATTAATCACTGTAGGAATCGTGTCTACATACATGCCGTTTCCCGCCACAGGCTCACCATTTTGGTAGTATATTTCATAGGTGTCTCTTGTCTTATTTCTTACTTCAAAACGTCCATTGGCATTCGTGTTTTCATTGACCCCTCGTTGCTCAATAACCTGTCCATTTTCAAATCCATGATCGATACAAGTCACCATGATCGGTGATGTATGACTTGCGTGTCTAATCGTCTTTTTTGGTGCAACTGATTCGTGCTCTTGAATCACCACACCATCGCTCCCGCTCTCCCCAATTAGATGAAGAAACCCAAAGACTTCGAGGCCTTGATAATAGCCAGACTCGCCAAATGTTGAGTTTGCACGCCCGATGGAATAAGTGCCAGCTGGCAAATAAACATCTCTCACCTCTGAGTAAGTTTCGGCGGAGCTAGATCTGCCAATCACTCTTCTTTGATGGTAAGCATAATTAATTGCCTTTTGAATCGATGCTCTGTCATCAGTGACCCCATCGCCTTTGGCCCCAAACCACTTGACATTCACTGGTAGTGTTGCTGCCCCTAGACGTTGCCACCAACCGCCGAGCCCTTGAATCATCACGCCACCATCGTCGTACCTGGGCAACCTTCCAGAGTCAAGGGATCGCCAGGAAAAATCTCCTTCTCCGCCATCACCTGGCTCATTGGCACCAAGAACCTTGATTATTGATCCTGTTTCACCTGTCATCCCGCGTATTTCGTGAATACTACGGACACTTAGTGAGCCACTAGATGGCGGAGATAAGAAAGGTTTGAAGATGAGTGACCGTTCCCCAGGCGTCATCACTCCTATAGTCGCGCCCACCCAAAGGCTGTTAGCATTAAGTAAGCCTTCAGAAGCATAAATAATAACTCCCTTGTAGTCATCTCGAACTCGCATATCTTCTGCGCGCTGCCATCGGCCACCGCTAGCAGGAACAATATAAATACCGTTCTCCCGTTCGTCGATCTGCGACCTGACTAAAATACGATCTCCAATCTCAAGATGAACAGAGTCAACGGTCATCTCATTCAGGTCTACGTTCCCAGTTGTAGCGACACGCACGTGAGCCTTCCAGTCGCTGTCCCATTTCTGGGGCACAAAGAATGATGAGGATAGATGTGCTAGGCGCCAGGTTGTGTTGGCATTCACCGCTCCATCAACGATGCGAACGATCATCTGATTTTCCAATATGCTGTCACGTTCAAGATATAGCCTGCGAGGAAAGATCCTACGAGACACTCTATAGATCCCATTTTCACTTGGCCTTGTCTGATCCTTTAGCAAGATGCGATACCCCTCGGCAACAGCAATGCCATCCACAAATCTACCGATAGATCGGTCGCGTAGATCTATATTGCCTGTTGATGCCAAGCGGACCGAGTTCCAATGCGCCATGATGTACCCACATGATTTGGAATACTAATCAAGACCTCAAGATGGTCGGGTTCTATTAATCAAAGAACACGATTATTCACGTGCAGCAATGAACATGGCAGACGGGTGTGATCGCGTGACCCAAATCTGCTGATTGATGCAGAGTGCATCAATAAACTCTTATCTGACTTGTTCTCATCCGAGGAAACTATAAAATGTAGGCTCCGATGAGTGGATGATTTCCAGCCTAATAAACACGGCCATTGTATAGCCATGACTCAAGCAGACCTTGTGCTTTGATGTATGTCTACTATGCTCATGTTTTTTGGAAGGCTCTGTGGGTCAGTGCTTTGACTTTTAATCTCTCAGCAAAGCATAATGTGGCCATTTTGTCATCAAGCCTGCTAGAGCAGGCCCATCGAACAAGCCCTTCGAGTGGGCATGCCTCCACCAATTCCCGGCTTCCGTTTGAAAATCCTTGCCTGCCACTCAAGGGCGGCGTTGGTGGGAAGGGCGAAGGCATCGGCGCGAATTCAAGGAGCATGGTAATAATTGTGCGCTAGGCGACGCATTCATTAGGGCAGTCGATTGCCCACTCAGATGCTTGAAGACAAGATCCTTCGCATCGGCTCTGATCTGAGCTAAGCTAAGTATAGAACATCGGTCAAGACATGACTACGGAATCCGCCTATACAGCTGTGATTCGACAGGATGGAGCTTCGTGGATCGGGTGGGTGGAAGAGGTTCCTGGTGTGAATGCTCAAGAGCAGAGTCGCGAAGCGCTTCTGGATTCACTAAGAGAAGTTCTGCGCGAAGCACTCGAATTCAACCGTCAGGATGCATTAGAAGCTGCAGGCCCAGGGGCCGAGGAGCTGGTCTTGCTCCTGTGAAACGTAGAGATCTGCTTCGCTACCTCAGCAGCTATGGCTGTGAACAGCTGAGGGAGGGTGGCAACCATTCATGGTAGTGGAACCCATCACGAAATCTTCGTAGCTCGATTCCTCGTCATACTGAAATCAAGGAATTACTTGTAAGGAAAATCTGCAAGGAACTTGGACTATCTCCGCCATGACTTACGTAGTCGGTGATTCATTCGGCGACAGTCCGTATGAGTCGACTACAGGGACGTCACCCTTCGAACAAGCCCATCGAGTGGACAGGCCGACCTCTGCTCTCGGCTTCGCCACTTCTAGCTTCTTGCCTGCCACTCAGGGGCAGCTTTCGTCTGGTTACATTGTGATTTCTTCCATCACGGCTTCCGTGGCTACGCAAACATGCTGCAACCGCTCAGGGGATTCTTTGTATTCATCCCGTCGACGCTGCTTGAGATGCTCTTCGGCAAGCTTTTCAGAATCTAGATATAATAGATCCACTCCAAGCCATATCTCGCGTTGCGCTTCTAGCTCCACCTCCAGACAAATTTCGTAATCATCCTGTTCCATGGCGGGCTGGGTGGAGACCACTGAATCGAAATAGCCCTTTACCCGATCCTCAGCAGGTCGCCTGCTATGCGCTGCCCCGAAACGCTCAAGTGACGCTCAATCCCCCATCAGCCTTGCATCCACAGCGCTGATGCACCTCTTCAGGGCCCGGAACACGTCTCGCCAATTTCAGGCCTGCCAGTTTTCATACCCCATCCCGGCCATGTTTACAGCAAAGGCATGCCAGTGCTGATCCATATACTTTCTCTTGGCCTGCTCAGCTCCCCGATGCTCTGATGGATCTGGAGGTTGGATTCTTCATCTATCAACGTCCATCGCAAGGTCTTGGAGCGTCCAGCTCTTGGCATCATCGGGAGTGATATCTGCAGGCCAGGATCACTAGCAGATCGGCATCGAGCTGATAAACCAGGCGATGCTCCTCATCGATGCGGCGTGACAAGCAGCCGGCCATGTTTTCCCGCAGAGGCTCCGGTTTGCCGATGCCTTCGAAGGGATCGCGCAGGCAAGCCTGGATCAGCTGGTTGATGCGCCGCAGCTGCCTGCAGTCCTGGTTCTGCCAGTGGACGTGGTCGTCCCATGCGGCAGCCGTCCAGGCCAGCCGCTTAATCGCCGGCATCGGCCAGATCCGGATCGATCAGCCCATGGGAGAGGAGCTCCCCGCGATCAGCCTGCTCCAGAGACCGTTGCAGGTGGGCCGCATTTTCCGGCGATCGCAGTAAATGAACGGTTTCCATCAAGCTGTTGTAAGTGTCGAGCGACATCACCACGGCCCCCTTGGCATGGCGCCGGGTAATCAGGGTCACGTCCGCACCGGCCTCCACCCGATCCAGCACGGCCTTGAAGCTCTCCCGGGCCTCCGAAAAGTTGACCACCTACACGGCGTTGTCCAATATCCCGTACATCAACTTAGCTCGATGGACGGCGTGCCTCCCATGATCGATGTCACTGAGGTGGGGCGCCTTTCAAAGGCGAACTCTGATCCATTGCGGTCGCCTCCCGTTCCCCTGCATGGGCAGAGCAGTTTTTTATGCATCGGAAGTTCCGTTTTATCTGCATCAGATAGCCGGTTTTTTCTGCATTAGGTTTCCGGCATCTCCTGCATTGCCCGCCCCGCGATGGCCGCCAGCAACGGCTTGGCCTACCGCCCCCGCATCGCCGATGCCAAGTTGCGCGCCTGCCTGAGCTCCGCCGGTGCGGTGGTGATCGAGGGTCCCAAAGCCTGCGGCAAAACCCGCCTGGCGCAGCAGCTGGCCGCCTCCACGGTGCTCCTGGATGTGGACCTCGCTGCCCGCCAGGCGCTGGCGGTGGATCCGGCCCTGGTGCTGGCGGGGCCCCGGCCGCGTCTGCTGGATGAGTGGCAGGTGGCGCCGGTGCTCTGGAACCAGGTGCGGCGAGCTGTGGATGCGGTTGAGGCGCCTGGGTAATTTCTGCATTGGGGGCTTGAGCAGACTCAAGCGATCGCACGCCCGCCGCAGGGAGCACGCCCTGCATTACCTAACGGCTTGTTGGCGGAATCCGAGGATCACCCACAAAGGGAGCCGCCATGCTGCGCTTCTTCATCGTCCTGATCCCCTCCCTGCTACTGGGCCTGCTGCTGGGGCTTCGCTTTCCGCAGCTGCCCTCTCGGCTGGCTGCGCCGCTGGTGAACTGGGGGGTGCCGCTCAGCCTGGTGGGCCTGCTGCTGCGCTCGGGGATGGGGCGCGAGCTGCTGGTGTCTGGAGCGATGGCGGCATTGGTGAATGGGGCCGGCTTGCTGCTGCTGCTCGGATGGGCACCGCTGCGCCGCTCCATTCCCCATGGCGGCCTGCAGCTGGGGGCCGTGGTGGGCAACACGGGCTACTTCGGCATTCCGGTGGCCGT
>BJHE01000025.1 GCA_014191755.1 Cyanobium sp. | reverse complement strand
CGGGGATGTGGGCGTGCGGTTGCTGTTGCTGGGCTGTTCCGGCTTCGTGGGGCGCGAACTGGTGCCCTTCCTGTTGGAGCTGGGGCACACCATCACCCTGGTGAGCCGCCGCCCCCAACCCTTCCCCGCCCAGGCCGGCGATCGGCTGCTTTGCCTGAAGCTTGATCCCGCCGATCCCGCCAGCTGGCAGCAGGACTCCCTGCGCCAGGCCCTGGCTGCGGCCCAGGGGGTGGTGAACCTGGCGGGCGAGCCGATCGCCGAGCGCCGCTGGACCCCGGAGCACCTGGAACGGCTGGTCAGCAGCCGGGTTCGCACCACCGAACTGCTCGTGCAGGCGATCGCTCGCCTGCCCCATCCCCCGGCGGTGCTGGTGAATGGATCGGCGGTGGGCTACTACGGCACCAGTGCCGACGACCGTTTCGGCGAAGCCGCCGCCCCTGGTGACGATGTGCTGGGTCAGCTGTGTCGTCAGTGGGAAGCGGCCGCCCAGGCGGTTCCCTCCCCCACCCGGCTGGTGATCCTGCGGATCGGCATCGTGTTGGGACCCGATGGCGGTGCCCTCGGCAAGATGCTGCCGGTGTTCCGGGCCGGCTTCGGAGGACCGGTGGGCAGCGGGCGGCAGTGGATGAGCTGGATCCACCGCCACGATCTCTGCCGGCTGATCGCCGCCGCCCTGGAGGACAGCACTTACAACGGCGTGTTCAACGCCGTGGCGCCGGAGCCGGTGCGCATGGCCGACTTTGCGGCTGCGCTGGGCCGCAGCCTGGGGCGCCCGAGCCTGCTGCCGGTGCCTGGGGCGATTCTGCGGCTGCTGCTCGGCGACGGCGCCCAGGTGGTGCTGGAGGGTCAGCAGGTGCTGCCGGAGCGGCTCGCGGCCCAGGGCTTCCGCTACCAGTACCCCGATCTCAGCGCTGCCCTCGGCGCTGCCACCAGCCCAGGGCTCCGCTGAGCAGGGCCGCTGCCATCAGCAGGCCGATCGCCGGGGTGAACAGCGGCTCCCACAGCTGCTGAAAGGTGGCCAGGGGAGCCTCCACGCCCTGGCTGTGCAGCACCACCGCCACGGCGAACCAGAGGGCGCCGGCCAGCACCAGAAACACATCCGCCACCAACAGCCGATCCAGCCACTCCCGCAGCCGTTGCAGGGCTGAAGGCCGCGAGGTGTCGTTCGCCGGCTCGCCCTGCCTTGGGCTGGTGGAGGTGCTGGTTGTGTTGCCGCTTACCTGACTGGAGGGGAGATCGGCGGCGGCCTGGGGCTCGGAGGAGGGGGTGCTCATGGCGCTCAGGTGGGGCGGTATCCCGGGGTGCGGGTGCAATGACCCTGGGGCTGGATGGGGCGATCGGATTCTGTTGGCCACAGCCGGCAGCGGTCGAAGCGGGAGGCCGTAGATCGAGGTTTGTTGAATCGGGGACGATCGCGTGGCGACTTGTCTCGGCTCTCAGTCACCCTGGAGGGCCCGCTTCGGGCTGTTCAGGATCGTCTGGATCGCCGCCGCGATCCGGTCGCTGCCCCCGGTCGCTCCCAGGCGCTCCGCCGCGATCGCCTCCAGCTCCCGGCGCCAGGTGGGGCCGGCCACAGGATCAGCGAGTCGATCCAGCATGGAGCCCAGCATCCGGGCTGTGGCCGCCAGGGTGTTGTCCTGCCCCACGGGCCCGCCGGCGCACTGCACCCCCGGGCCCAGCAGGCGGCGCTGGGCTTCGGCGAAGCCTTCGGTGAACTGGGGGCCGGGACCGGCCAGCTGCAGCACGGGGCGGGCCAGGGCCACGGCCTGCTCCGAGGCGGTGCCGCTCATCGCCAGCACCAGATCGCTGCTAGCCAGCACGGTGGCGAAGCGGTTCCAGTGGAGCTCCAGCCGCCGCCCTTGCCGCTGCAGCGCAGCAGGTTCCGGGCCCGCCGCACCATCCCCCTGCACGAACCGCCAACCCAGCGGCGCGGCGGCGGCGGCGATGGCGGTCGGCTTCAGGGCGGCCACCAGGGCGGCCCGCAGGATCGCTGCCTCCCCGCTCCCCCCATTGGCGGCGGGGAGCCGCTCCAGCACCCCCAGCAGCAGGGTGAGATTGCCCAGGGCTTCGGGCAGCCGGCTGCCGGGCAGCACCGCCACTACGGGCCTTGAAGCCGCGGTGGCCCCTCCGCTGGGCTCCTCGCCCGGCCGGCCGGCGGCCGTGGCCTCGATCCCCTCCAGCAGCGGATCGAGGAAGGGATTGCCAAGGAAGTCCACTGGTCGGCCCAGCTGCTCGCTCAGGTCCTTGGCGGTGAGCTGGTCGCGGCTCCATACGGCCCGGACCCTGGGGCGTTGCAGCAGCCAACCGCAGGGCCAAGGCAGCCGCAGCCTGCCTTCGTAGTGGCTGGAGTATGCCACCAGATACACCGCCGACTCCTGGCCGGTGAGCCAGGCGCCCAACACCGGCACCAAATCCCCTACCGCCACCACCAGCCGGTAGCGAAGCCGCCGCCGCCACAGCCGCCCGAGCAGCCGCAGCACGTAGGTGAACTGCCCCTCACGCAGGTCGGTGAGGCGGCCGGCCAGGCTCGTGTACCCCAACCCGCCGGTGCTGAAGTCGCGGGTGGGGCCCAGCACGGGAATGCCGGCCTGCCGGTAGGCCTGGCCATGGCCCACCAGGGGCAGTGCTTGTACCGCCACACCCCGCTGGCGTAGCTGGCTCCCCAGGGCCGCGCCGCTCAGGTCCTCGCCGTGGCCGTTGCTCAGCAGCAGAACCGGCTTCAAGCCTCCAGCCAGCCCTTCAGCTTGTTGAGAGCCCCCCAGCCTGGCCGCCGCTGCAGCCCATCAGCGATCGAACCGCGCAACTCCTCGGCCAGTTCCGGCGCCATCAGCATCACCCGCTGCACCAACTCCACATGCTCGCGCACCCCCTTGCCGCCGGTTTCCAGCAGGGCCAGGCTGAGGTTGATGCGGGCCTGAGGATCCTGCGGATTGAGGCGAACCGCCGTGCGGGCCGACTGCAGGGCGGCGCGGGGCTGATCCAGCAGCAACTGCAACCAGGCCAGGCAGGTCCAGCCGGCCGACTGCTGCGGGGCCTGGCTCGTGATCGCCAGGAAATCGTCGATCAGATCCTCTGGAGCCGCACCACCTTGGTAGCGGGCGAGGGCTTGGTCGAACAAGGAGGCTTCGCCCGACCCCGCAGCCTCGCTGGTGTCGGTGGAGGACGGAGTGGGGGAGGGGGCCGTCATGGCAGCGCCGACTGGAATCGCTTCAGGTTCCCACGCCGGGCGACGGTCAATCGAGAGGCCGCCGAGGGCCACGGCCCTTAGACGGCGAAGGAGCTGCCGCAGCCGCAGGTCTGGGTGGCGTTGGGGTTGGTGAAGTTGAAGCCGCCGCCGATCAGGGCGGAGGAGAAGTCGAGCTGCATGCCGTAGATGTAGAGCAGGCTCTTCGGGTCGCTCACGACGCGGAAAGAGGGTGCGCCGGCAGGCTCATACACGTATTCCTCGTCGTCGCTGGCGATGGCGGCAGCATCGATGAAATCCATCGTGTAGCTCATGCCGCTGCAGCCGCCGGAGCGCACGCCCACCCGCAGCAGCTTGTCGCGGCCCTGCTGGGCCATCAGCACGGCCAGCTGCTTCATCGCAGGTTCGGTGATCAAGATGCCCTTGCCATCGCGGCCGGTGAAGGTGACTTCGGCTGGGCTGGTCAAGGCGCTGGTCGTGGGGCCGGTTGGCGCGGGGGGGGCGGCTGGAGCTGGCGGGGTCGCGGTCTCGCTGCTCATGGGGGAGCTCATGGGGGGCTGTGGCCCTTTTCACCACTCTATGGAGCTGATCCGGATTCGGGTCTGCGGCTGTCCGGGCGGATCGGTTTTGCGACCCGGCTGGGCGGGCGGGGGGCCGGTCCTTGCACACCGCTGGGATCCGGTATCCGGTAGCACCCTGGCCGGTTTCCCTCCTGGCCGGCGCCACATCTCCGCCCGGCCCCTCCATAGAGTCGGTCGATCACGGGAGTTTGCAGGTGCGCGTCGCCATCGTGGGTGCCGGTCTGGCGGGTCTGGCGGCTGCTGTGGATCTGGTGGACGCGGGCCACAGCGTTGACCTCTATGAGGCCAGACCCTTTATGGGCGGCAAGGTGGGCAGCTGGGTGGATGGCGAGGGCAATCACATCGAGATGGGGCTGCATGTCTTCTTCTTCAATTACGCCAACCTTTTCGCCCTGCTGCGCAAGGTGGGCGCGATCGACAACCTGCTCCCCAAAGAGCACACCCACTTGTTCGTGAACAAGGGCGGCGACCTGCGCGAACTGGATTTCCGCTTTCCGCTCGGCGCCCCCTTCAATGGTCTCAAAGCCTTTTTCACCACCCCTCAACTCGACTGGATCGACAAGCTGCGCAATGCCCTGGCCCTGGGTACCAGCCCGATCGTGCGGGGCCTGGTGGATTACGACGGCGCCATGAAGGTGATCCGCGATCTCGATCGCATCAGCTTCCAGCAGTGGTTTATCGGTCACGGCGGCAGTGAGCAGAGCATCCGGCGGATGTGGAATCCCATCGCCTATGCGCTTGGCTTCATCGATTGCGAGGCCATTTCGGCCCGTTGCATGCTCACGATCTTCATGATGTTTGCGTCGAAGACCGAGGCCTCCAAGCTGAATCTGCTCAAGGGATCTCCGCACCGCTGGCTCACCGGGCCGATCCTGGCCTATATCGAGGCCAGGGGCGGTCGGCTGCATCTGCGCCATCGGGTGGTGGAGGTGCACGATGAGGCGGCACCGGCTGCGGATGGGGCCGACGCTCTTCGGGTGACGGGGCTCACCCTGGGTACGCCCGAGGGGGAGATCCGGGTGGAGGCCGATGTCTACTTGGCCGCCTGTGACGTGCCGGGCATTCAGCGGTTGCTGCCCCAGGCCTGGCGCCGGTTCCCGATGGTTGCAGCCATCGACCGGCTCGAAGCGGTGCCTGTGGCCACGGTGCAGCTCCGCTACGACGGCTGGGTCACCGAACTGGGTGAGTCTCATGAAGCCCAGGCAGCCCGTACCAACCTCTCCAGGCCCGCCGGCCTGGACAACCTGCTTTACACCGCCGACGCCGATTTCAGCTGTTTCGCCGACCTGGCCTTGGCCAGCCCTGAGGACTACCGCCGGGAGGGGCTCGGCTCCCTCCTGCAGTGTGTGCTCACCCCGGGGGATCCCTGGATTCCGAAGAAGACCGACGAGATCGTGGCCGCCACCGATGCTCAGGTTCGGGAACTGTTCCCCTCCGCCCGCCATCTCAATCTGGTGTGGAGCAACGTGGTGAAGCTGGCCCAGTCCCTGTATCGCGAGGCTCCGGGCATGGATCCCTACCGCCCGGATCAGCGCACGCCGGTGGCCAACTTTTTCTTGGCTGGCAGCTACACCCGCCAGGACTACATCGACTCGATGGAGGGGGCCACGATGAGCGGACGCCTTGCGGCGGCTGCGATCCTGGGTCATCCAGCCGTGTTGGCCACCACGGCCGCCACGGGCTCTCCGGCCACGGTTGGCGTCTCCTGAGGTATTTCCATGGGCCGTTGGCTGGAACACAGCGTCACCACCGAAATCCAAGCTCCCGTGGAAGAGGTCTGGGCCGTCTGGAGTGATCTCGAGGCCATGCCGCGCTGGATGCGCTGGATCGAGTCGGTGGTGCCCCTTGAGGACCCCGATCTCACCGATTGGACCTTGGCGGCCCAGGGTTTCCGCTTCCACTGGAAGGCGCGGATCACCCGGCGAGTGGAAGGCCAGCAACTCCACTGGGAATCGGTGGGGGGGCTGCCCACCCGTGGGGGCGTGCGCTTCTATCCGCTGGGCCCAGGCCGCACCGCCGTGAAGCTGAGTGTGGCCTATGAATTGCCCGGAGTGCTCGCGCCCCTGATGGAACCAACCATTATGGGTGGCATTGTTGTGCGTGAACTGCAGGCCAACCTTGACCGTTTCCGCGATCTGGTGGAAAAGGGCCAGCCGTAGGGCAACCTGCGCGCTTCGTCCCTGTGTTGTTCTCCTCATGAGGGTTGGGCTCCTCTGCAGCCTTCCCGGGTTGACCACCTCCTGCGGCTGGCCGGGGTCGCAAGGTTTGTCTACTGAGCTGTCGCCCCCCACGCCGCCGCAGCGACCGGGGCTCGAGAGGTCGGCGCCGACGGCCGCTTTGGGCCTCCAGCCCCTACCCTCCCCCCAGCAGGTCACCCAAGCGGTGCAGCAGGGGCGGATCGACCCCTTCAGCGATCCCCGCCCCCCCGCTCCGTCTGTCCCCTCCTCATCCGCCGGTGGCTCCCGCGCCCGAGCTGTGGTTCCAGCCGGTGGAGCAGGAGGCCTGGGCTCGAAATCCGCCGCTGTTGCGCCAGTGCCGAAGTTCCAGCTCAGTGGGGTGATCCAGTCGGGTGGCCGGCCCGAGGCAATCGTGGTGATGGGCAGCGAGAGCGACAGCCTTCGGATCGGCCAGCGGGGCTCCCTCAAGACCCCCCTGTTGCCGCCGGGCTGGACGGTTGAGTCGATCAACATCAATTCCTGCAGCCTCGTGCTCAAGAAAGGCGGCCAGCTCCATACCTACGACTGCGCCAATTCCTAATTCCCACCAGGGTTAAGGAGTCTTTCGCAGGCGGCCACCAGACCCGCCAGATCGTGGGGATCGGCCTCGGCATCGAGCCGGTCCAGCAGGGCGAGGCAGCGTGCACTGGTCTGGGGTCCGATCGACACCAGGCCCACCCCCACCAGGCGATCACGCCAATCTGCTCCGAAGCTGCGCTCCAGCAGCTGGCAGCTGTGGCTCACGGTCTTGCCGCTGCTAAAGGTGATGGCGTCGAGCTCACCGCGCTCCAGGGCGAGCAGAGCTGAGCTTGGCCACTGCTCGGGGCAGCGGGTTTCATAGGCGCTCACCTCGACCACCCGGGCGCCGGCCGCGGCGAAGGCCTCGGCCAGCACGGTGCGGCCACCGCTCTGCACGCGGGGGATCAGCAGCCGCAGGCCCCAACCAGAGATTGGGAAATGCTCGATCAGGCTGTCGGCCACAAAGGCCGGTGGTACGAAATCGGCCGCTGCCCCCAGGCTCTCCAGCACCGCCGCCGTCTTGCGCCCCACCGCTGCGATCCGCAGGCCGGCCGGGCGATGGGCCAGGCTGCTACCCCGCCGGGCCAGCCGACGCTCCACAGCCTCCACGCCGTTGGCACTGGAAAACACGATCCAGTGGAAGTCATCCAGTTCCGCCAGGGCGTCGTCGAGGGGGCCCCAGTCATCCGGTGGGGTCACCGCCAGGGCCGGCAGGTCGATCACCGTGGCGCCGGCGGCTTCGAAGAGGCGGCGGGCTTCGCCGAGTTGCTGGTCCGCCCGGGTCACCCCGATGCGGCGTCCCCGCAGGGAAAGCAGGGGAGGTTCCTGAGGGGCCTGGTTGTCCTCCGGGGCATCCGGAGCGCCGTTCACCGCTGCTGTCGCCGGTTCCGGGCCGTTTCCCCCCCCTGCTCCGGTGCTGCTGTGCTCCCCCCTCGCGTCCGCCATGGTTGCTGGGTTCAGTCGTTGAGTCGCACCATGCTGGCGGCCTGCCGGGCCAGAGCCTGCGCCTCCTCGCTGCGACCCTGGCGTTCCAGCAGGGCGATCGCCTGCCGGAAGGCCTCCCGGCAACCGGGGATGTCGCCCGCCAGCAGCAGGGCCACCGCCAGGTTCTGGCGGGTGGTGGCCTGATGGGGATCGAGGGCCAGGGCCTGGTGATAGGCGCTGATGGCGGCGGTGATGGCGCCGCGCCGCCGCTCCACGAGGCCTAGCTGGCTCCAGCCCTGAGCGATCGCCGGGGCCACCTCGGTGGCCGTACGGCAGAGCCTGGCGGCCTCCTCCAGCGCTCCCTCCTCCAACAGCAGGCTCGCCAGGTTGAGGCGGGCGGCCAGGGTGAGGCGGGGGTCGAGGGGGAGGGCTAGGGCCTGGCGGTAGAGGTCGGCTGCCTGGCAGGGGCGCTCGGTGGTGTGGGCGATGGCCAGGTGCAGCAGCAGCTCGAAGCGTTCCGGATCTGCCTCGGCTGGGCAGTGATCCAATCCCTTCTTCAAAAGGGAGATCCCGGCGGCCCGCTCGCCCTGGTCCACCAGCAGGGCGCCGAGCTTGGCGCAGGCGTAGGGGTCGTTCGGTCGCTCTCGCAGTTCCGCCTCCATGGCCTGGCGTAGCCGCCGGGCCTTCCGACCGTCGGCCAGCAGCTCCGGCCGGTAGCCCGTGTGCAGCAGGGCTGGTTCGGGGCACTGGGCGATGCGCCAGTGGGGCTCGCGTTCCAGCAGCTCCGTCACGCTGTCGTCGACCATGGCGTGATACGGCCGGCTCCAGCGCAGGGCAGGATGGCGGCGGAACAGGCGACTCACGCTGGAGTAGGGCGACTGCAGCGCCCCCTCCTCTTGCCGCAGCAGGGTGATCACCAGCAGCTCGGGCCTGGCCATTAGCTCCAGCAGCGGCCCGCGGGCTTCGGGGCGGAGCCGTTCATCGGCATCGAGTACCAGCACCCAGTCGCCCCGCACCAGCTCCAGGGCCCGGTTGCGCGCCGGGGCGAAGTCGCCGGGCCAGGGCATCGAAGCCACCACGGCCCCGCAGCGTTCAGCGATCGCCACCGTGTCGTCGCTGGAGCCGGTGTCGAGCACCACCATCTCGTCCACGAAGCCGGCCACCGAGGCCAGAGCCGCATCAATCCGCTCGGCCTCATCGCGCACGATCATCGAGAGGCTGAGCCTGGGGTGCTCGGCAGCGGTCGGCTGCTCCGGCAACGGCAGGTTGCTCATGGCGCTCGCCTCAATCGGTGAAGCCGACGCCACGGCCGGCGGGAGTGCCCAGCCCCAGGGCAGCCAAAAGCTCCGCCTGGGCCAGCGGCATCTGGCCGGGGCTCCAGGCCGCCGGAATGCCGTCTTCCAGCAGGGGCTGCAGGCTTTCCCACAGGTATGGGCTGCCGTAGACCGCTAGCCCTGCCAGCCTCCCGGAGGCCTGAAGCTGCCGGATCACCGCCTCCCAGGGTTCGCGGCCCGCAGCGCTGCCGCGGAAGGGATTGCCGCGCACGAACAGCTGCAGCAGCACTGGCCCCTCCCCGAGCCGAGGCAGGTCGAGGGGGCCGTCCGTGGCGATCGACGTGCCGTTGGCAGCGACCGGGGCAGCCAGGCCTGGCTCCTGAGCGCCTGGGTCTGACACTGCCGCCGGCCTGACCCTCCACGGCGATGGACTGCAGCCATCCAGCACCACGGTCCGGAAGCCGGCGGCGGTGGCCCGGGTGAGGGCGGGGGCGGTGGGCTGGAGGAAGGGGCAGCCCAGGGCTGTGTCCACGCGGATCAGGTTGATGGCTGGGGCGGCGCCCGGGCTCCCTGCCGGCAGCGTCACGCGGCCGCCCTGATGGAGCAGGCTGCGCTGCACCAGCTCCAAGGCCAGCTGCTGGTCGGCGCTGATCGGACCGTTGCTCAGGGGGCCCAGGGGTTCGCTGGCGTCTGTGGCGCGGCAGCTTGCCGCGGCCAGGGATCCAAGGGGTTCAGGGCAGGCTTCGGCAACAGAGCCGGCCGGCGCTAGAGAGTTCCCCTGCAGCGATGCCAGGGCCAGCCGCCGCCGCTCCGCACTGGCTTCGAGTCGCTCCCGCTTCAGCCGGCCCTGCTCCACAGCCGCCACGATGGCGGCCATCGCCGTATCGGCGTCGGCGGGCATCAGCACCAGGTCGGCGCCGGCCTCCAGGGCCAGCACCGCCGCTTCGCCGGCGCCGTGGTGGGCCGTGATCGCCTCCATCACCAGGGCGTCGGTCACCACCAGGCCTCCGAAGCCCAGGTCGTGGCGGAGCAGCCCGGTGAGCACCGCCGCCGAGAGGGTGGCGGGCCGCTCCCGATCGAGTTCCGGCAGCAGCAGGTGGGCTGTCATCACGCTGGACACGCCGGCGGCGATCGCAGCGCGGAAGGGTGGTAGTTCCACGGCTTCGAGCCGTTTGCGGCTGAGGGGCAGCAGGGGCAGCTCAAGGTGGGAATCGCTGGCGCAGTCGCCGTGACCGGGGAAGTGCTTGGCACAGCAGAGCACGCCTTCGGCCTGGGCGCCGCGCACGAAGGCGGCCGCCAGGGCTCCGGCGCTAGCGGGGGTCTCACCCCAGGCGCGGACGTTGATCACAGGGTTGGCAGGGTTGTTGTTCACATCGCAGACCGGGCCCAGCACCCAGTTCAGGCCGAGGGCCCGGGCCTCGCGGCCGCTGCAGCGCCCGTAGCGCTCCGCTAACTCCTCGGCCGCGCCCGGATCGTCGCCGTGCAGGCGGCCCAGGGCCAGGGGGGGCACAAGCCAGCTGGCACCATCAAACCGTTGCCCCACCCCCTCCTCCACATCGGCGCAGAGCAGCAGGTCAGTGGCCGCCCAAGCCTGGAGCTGGCGGGTGCGCAGCCGCAGCTCGGCCGCGCTGCCCCCGAGCAGAATGACCCCGCCCACGCCCGCACTCAGCAAGCGCTGCAGGGTGGCGTTGTCGAGCTCCCAGCGGGGGTAGCGGCGCTGGCCATCGGCGAGGTGGCCGCTGCAGCGGACCACCACCAGGCTGGCCACCAGGCGGGCCAGGGTGTCGTTGAGGCCCGCGGCGGTTCCTTCCCTCTCACGGGCCCTCTCACCGGCTTGTTCCCCGACCCCGTCCATGCCGTTGTAGTCCCTGTTGGCACCATGCAAGCGCAGCCGGGGCCAGGGGATGCGGCGTGTCAGGACCGACCGGCCTCGACAGCATCTCCGGGATCAGAAGCCTCATCCATGCCGGGACCATCCGCTGGTGGTGCCCCTGGGTCATTCCCGACGGCGGTCTCGCTGGCTGGGGCAGCTTCCGATTCATGAGGGCCTTCGCCGGCCCTCTCGTCCAGCGGGCCACTGGCGGCGACCACTTCTTCATCGCTGCCGGGGGGAATCTCCCCCCTCTCCTCCCGCTTGCGCTCGAGCTGGTTGAGTAATCCCAGTACCGAGGTCCCCCGCTCCAGGGCGCGGTCGAGCAGGAATACCACCTCGGGGGTGCGGCGCATCTGCAGGCGCCGCGCCAATTCGCCTTTCACGTAGGGGGCAGCGGCCTTGAGGCCCTCCATGGTGAGTCGCTGGTCGTCTTCAGACCCGAACACGCTCACGTGGATGCGGCAGTGCTGCAGATCCCCCGCCACCTCCACTTCGGTCACGCTCACCATGCCGTGATGCACCCGTTCGTCGCGGATGCCGCTGCGCAGCAGTTCACTCATTTCCCGGCGAATCAGCGCCGCCACCCGCTCCACCCGTCGTCCCTGAGCCATCCTTACGAGGCCACCACGACTGCCCCATTCACCATCGCACGCAGCACCAAGACCAGGGTGAGCAGCCCGCTCACCAGCGCACCGATCAGGGCCACGGCCGTGACCGGGTTGCTGCGCAGCCGGGCCAACGGCTCGAACACCGAGTTGAGCACCCCGAGGCTGAAGGCCACCAGGTAGCGCGGGTAGCGGGTCACATTGATCAGAAAGTCCCTCATCGGGCGTCTCCCCCTGGCGGCCCCGGCCGCTGACCTGAAGTGCTGGCTACTCTGCCGCCCGGGCGCCCCCGCTGCCGATCCCCCCTCCTCGATGGACCTCCACCAGTTCCGCCACTCCGCCTTCTGCGAGAAGGTTCGCCTTGTTCTGGCGGCCAAGGGGCTGGAGGCGAACCTCCTGGAGGTGACGCCTGGCCTGGGACAGATCGAGCTGTTCCGGCTCTCCGGCCAGCGCCAGGTGCCGGTGCTCGTGGATGGCGGCGAGGTGATCGCCGATTCCACCGCCATCGCCCTGCATCTCGAGAAACGCCACCCGCTTCCGGCGCTGCTGCCGGCCGACGCCCGCAGCCGTGCCCGGGTGCTGCTGCTGGAGGACTGGGCCGACACCGCCCTGGCCTCCGGGGCCCGTCAGGCCCTGCTGCAGGCGGCCGCCGCCGATCCGGTGCTGCGCACCGCCCTGCTGCCCGAAGCCACTCCGGATCCCCTGCGCCGCGTCGTGGCCGCTCTGCCCGCCGGCCTGATGGCGCCGGTGAGTGAAGCGGTGGGGGAGGTGCTGGCCCCCTGCGAGGCCCGCCAGCTTCGCCGCAACCTCGAACAACTGGCGGTGCTGGTGGCTGACCAGCCCTATCTCGAGGGCGATCGGCTCTCCCTGGCCGACCTGGCCGTGGTGGCCCAGCTCTCGCTGCTTCAGTTCCCAGGCTCCGCCGGCGCTCCTCTGGCGGGACGGGGGGTGGAGGGTCTTGCAGACCATCCACTACTGGCCACGTTGTTCAGCTGGCGCGATCGGGTCCTGGCGGAAGTGGGACGAGCCTGAGGCTGAACCGCTGCGGGTGATCGGCTTGGGCCGCCAGCCCCGCCGCCGGCGAGCTGTAGCTGGCCTGCCACTGCTCGCCGCTGATGCCGCCGTCCTCGAGCCGCTGCCAAAGGCCGAGAACCTCCACACGGCTGATCCGTGGTGCGCCGGGCCCATGGAGCAGCTGGAGGGTGAGCTCGTCGGCCAGGAAGGTGGCGCCATCGGGGCGGGCGCTGCGCCGCCCCACCACCGTGGATTCCAGCTGGCGATCGCCCCGCAGCAGGCTCACCTGGCGGTTGGGGTTCGCGGGGTCATTGCGCACGCTGATCAGTTCATCCCCCAAGAGGGCCTTGCCGATCTGGCTGGCATTGAAGGCCCGGTCCGCCACAGCCCCGCCGTTGCCATTCGGCACGAACCGGGCGCGCCAGCGCAGCGGGGGCTCGGCCCCGTCCACAGACGTGCTGCTCACCTCCCACTCGCCTCGGAACCAGGCGGGCCAGATCAGATCGTCCCGATCTGGCCGCGGCAGGGGGGCCGGCAGGCTCCAGGCGGGCCAGCTCGCCAGGCGGCGCTCCAGGAGCCCGGCAGATGATGGTGGCGGCTGCGACCTGACCGCCGGCGCTTCCATTGGCGTTGCCATCGCCATCCCCGGATGGGCCGCGGCGGCGGGATCCGGCGGGCACACCACGGCCACCACCATCAAGGTCAGGGCCAGCAGCGCCAGGATGGGGTGCAAGCGGCGACAATCCATGTCCGATCCCCTGCTGCGGGAACTCGATCATTACGTGGTGCTGGAGCCCGGTGGGGCCGAGGCCATTCTCACGGCGGCCGAAACCCTCGCCTGGCTCCAGACTCATCTCGGGCAGCTTGGCGCACCTCCGGCCGATCTGGCCGGCCTTGCCGATCCTGGCGAGCGGGCCCAGCGGCTGCTGGATACGGCCTGTGAACTTGAGCTGGAACCCGGGCGGGTGGTCAGCTGGTTTGCGGTTCGGCTGGAGCCACCGGGCGAGGCCTCCTGAGCCGCACCCTGCCGCGATCCGAGCTTTTGCTTCCTTGCCCTGGCTTGGGATCCCGGCCCCTTTTGGCCTTGCGACAGCTGGCAGTTGCAGATGTGCTTGAGGTGTGCCTCAAGCGGTGGGGCCCGATGGACCGATCCAGAGGTTGAGATCCACCATCCAGAGGTTGAGATCCAGAGGTGGTGGCCTTGTCGGAGGCGCTCCCTTGATTCGTTGAGTGGTCAGTTCAGCGACTGTGTGATTTGTCCCGCGCCATCGAGAAGCATGGCCGGCCTGAGCGGCGCGCTTGGCTGTTCCCGCAGGATCGATGGGAGGGCCTCCAGCACCTGAAGGGCCACGGCCTCAGGCGGGGATTCCCCCTGCAACACCTGGAGGTCGGCCTGGGCGTAGAGGGGGCGCCGTGCAGCCAGCAGGGTCGTCAGGCGGCCGGCGGGGTCGGGGTCGTTGAGCAGGGGCCGGGGGGTGGGATCAGCCCTCAGCCGCGCCAGCAGCAATGTTTCGGGGGCATCCAGCCACACCACCACGCCCTGGTGCAGGTGGCCCCAGTTCACCGGTCGGGTCACCACGCCCCCCCCCGTAGCCACCACCAGGGAGTGGAAGCCGGCGATTCGATCGAGAACGGCGGTTTCCAGCTGTCGGAAGCCCTCCTCTCCGTCCTCCGCGAACACGGTGGGGATCGGACGGCCAGCGGCCTGCTCCAGGGCGGCGTCGGCATCGAGGAAGCGATACCCCAGGGCTGCCGCCAACGGGCGCCCCACGGCACTCTTGCCAGCTCCCATCATCCCCACCAGGTACACATTCAGACCCTGCAGCCGGCGGGCCAGCGCCGCGTGGCTGGGGGCCGGGGCCGGGGCGGAGGGGTCCATCGGGATCAGGGGAATGGCGGGGATCAAGGGCCCTTCAGGACCCGTTTCTACGATGAGAACCGATCGAGCCCCGCGGCGGCTGCCTGCTCCCTCGAGCTTTGATCAGGGGCCCTCCACGCCCACCTGGCGGGATCCAAAGTGCCGGCCCAGGTCCCGCAGGCGTACATCCCGCAGGCTGTCGGCTGGAATGCCGAACAGCCGCGCCAGGCAGCGTTTCACCACCACCTCGCTGTCATCGCCGAAGCGGCCGGAGAGCAGCTCGGTCACCACCCCCAAGCCGCGGCCGCTGCTGTCGGTTTCCTCAATCAGGCAGCGGCTGGTGGGAACGGCCAGCTGTTGGCAGGGCTCCACCAGGCTGCGCCGGAGTTCAGGGTTACCCCCGGCGGCCGTCTCCACGCATACCTTGGCCAGCCGGGTCTCCAGCTGGGGCCGCATCAGCTGGAGCACCGGCGTGAGCAGGCCTGCCCGGACCGGCGCTGGAGGCGACCCCGTCAGCGCCAGGCTGGCGCCCAGCATCCCCAGGGCCGCAGGCAGGCAACGCCGGCATGGAGGCCAGGTCGGGTGGTGCACGGTGGTCAGCCAGGGGAACGTTGCCGTTAGTTTTGCGCCTTCAGGCTCCGTTACCGCCCCGCTGTTGCCATGGCAGAGCTGCAAGCCCGCTGGCACCGCGCCATCGCTGAACTGCCCCAGGAAGCCTGGGACTCCTTGCTGGGAGACCATGCCGCAGCCCCCTTCTACCGCTGGCGCTGGCTGCACCGTCTGGAGGCCAGCGGCAGCATCGTGCCTCGGGAGGGTTGGCAGCCCTGCCATCTGGGGCTGTGGCGGGGTGGGGAGCTGGTGGCAGCGGCTCCCTTGTATCTCAAGGGGCACAGCTACGGCGAATTCGTCTTTGACCAGTCATTCGCCCAGCTCGCCGGCCAGCTCGGGCTGCGTTACTACCCCAAGCTCGTGGGGATGAGCCCCCTCAGTCCGGTGGAGGGCTACCGCTTCCTGATCGCCGCCGGGGAGGATGAAGCTGCCATCACCGCTGTGATGCTGGAGCTGATCGATGCCTTTTGCCGCCAGAACGGGCTGCTCAGCTGCAATTTTCTCTATGTGGATTGCCGCTGGAGGCCCCTGGCTGAGGCGGCCGGCTGCAGCGCCTGGATCAACCAGCAGGGCTGCTGGACCAACCCCGGTTTCGGCGATTTCGAGGCCTATCTGGCTGGCTTCAATGCCAATCAGCGCCGCAACGTGCGCCGCGAGCGCGCCGCCGTGGCCGCCGCCGGCCTCACGGTGACCGCGGTGGTGGGGGAAGAGATTGCGCCTGCACTGTTGGAGCGGATGCACCACTTCTATGCCCAGCACTGCGCCCGCTGGGGGCCCTGGGGCAGCAAGTACCTCACGCAGGCCTTCTTTAAGGCTGCCGGCGAGTTGCGCTCCGATCTGGTGCTGTTCAGTGCCCATGGCGGCGATCCCGCCGATCCGGTGGCGATGTCGCTGTGCATGCAGGATGGCCAGGGGCTCTGGGGCCGTTATTGGGGCAGTGATGTGGATCTGGAGAACCTGCACTTCGAGGTCTGTTACTACGCCCCGATTGCCTGGGCGATCGAGCGGGGCATCCGCCGCTTTGATCCCGGCGCCGGCGGCAGCCACAAGCGGCGCCGTGGCTTCTTGGCCGAACCCCGCGTCAGCCTGCACCGTTGGAGTGACCCCCGCTTCGCCGCCATCCTGCGGCGCTGGTTGCCCGAGGCCAATGGCGCCCAGCTGGAGGAGATCGAGGCGGTGAATGCCGAACTGCCCTTCCGGGGCGGGGTGCCGCCCCTGCCAGGGGTCGAGGCTGCCGTGGAGTCGACTCCGGATTCCGAACCCTGAAACCAGCTCACCGGTTCGGAGGCTTGTGGAACAAGTCAGGTCCCCGGAACGATCCTGCTGCTGCTGGCTGCCCACCCGGGGGCCAGGTTCCACCAGGAGCGCGCCGATAACATCGCCCCATGGATGTTCCTGTTTCGCTGCTCGCGGCGGCCACCGCCCTGGATGAAGGGCTCTCCCAGCGCACGATCGACCTCGATCCGGCCGGATATTTCCTGATCCTGGTGGATCACGAGGCCGCCGTACTGGTGGCCGAGCACTATGGCAACGGCATCGATGAGCGGGGGCTGGCCACCGATCCAGATACTGGCGAGGTGCTCTCCTGTCGCAACGCCGGACCCCGCACCCCTCTGTCTGTATTCCGAGGTCGGACCGCTAAGGAACTGGGCGTTCTCCTCACCGAGGCAGGTGGGTCTCATCCCCTCAGCCGCCTTGATCACGCCCTTTACTTGGGCCGCGAGCTTCAGAAAGCCGAGGCCGCACTGCTGGCGGGCGAGGCCTACGTTCAGGACTGACCGGCGGCGGCTGAAGGCGTCAGGCCGGCTGGAGTTCGCGGCTGGGCTGTACCGGTGCCATGGGGGGATCGGGCGGCAGGGAGGCCAACTGCTCCTGGATCTCGCGAGTCACGATGCCCCGGTATTCCATGAAATGCTCGTTATGGGCGAGCGTCACCAGGAATTGCTCGAGGGTTTTGGGGTTGCGGCGCGCCACGGTGAGCAGGGCATTCCAGAAGCGCCAGCGGGTGTCGCGCAGGATTCCTTGCCGCCAGATCACGATCCCCAGGGCGCGGATTTCGCGGAGGGGAGGCAGGGCGGGTTTGTCGGAGTTTTCGGGGCGATAGAAGGCTTTCCAGCGCGGTTCGCCCATCTTGAGGTAGTAATGCTTCACCCGGTCGATGTAGGCGTTGGGTTCGTAGAGGCGGCAAAAGGCATCCACGTATTCGTTGGCGATATCCCGGATCGGCCGGGTGGGTACGAAGTTGAGCAGGTTGGTCTGGTTCACGCCTTTGGCGTCGGCCTTCTCTTGAATCAGCCGGCCCTCCTTTTCGAGCCGATACCACAGGCCGGTGTTGGGGAGGGCTTGAAGCATGCCCATCATCGCGGCGGGAATCCCGGTGCGGCTCACGAAACGCACGATCCGATCGCCGGCGCCGGTCTTCTCCCCATCAAAGCCAATGATGAAACCCGCCATCACGCGGATCCCGTAGGAGGTGATCCGATCCACCGATTCCTCCAGGGAACTGCGGGTGTTCTGGTGCTTGCCCGCGACTGAGAGGCTGGCCTCATCGGGGGTTTCGATGCCGAGGAACACCGCTTCAAAGCGGGCCTCGCCCATCATCCGCATCATCTCCTCGTCGGCGGCAAGGTCCACCGAGGCCTCGGTGGTGAAGGTGAAGGGATAGCCCCGTTCGATCTGCCATTCCTTGATCGCCGGCAGCAGCAATTTGGCGTTGCGCTTGTTGCCGATGAAGTTGTCGTCAACCAGGAAGATGGCGCGCCGCCAGCCCAGGTCGTAGAGGCGCTGCAGCTCGGCCACCAGCTGCTCAGGACTCTTGGTGCGGGGCTTACGCCCGTAGAGCACGATGATGTCGCAAAACTCGCACTGGAACGGGCAGCCCCTCGAGAACTGCACGCTCATCGAGTCATAGGCGTCGAGTTCGAGCAGGTCGAAGCGGGGGATCGGAGTGCCCGTCACATCCGGTTTTTCGCCGTTGGAGCTGAAGCGGCCCGAGCGGTCGCCGCGTTCGATCGCCTCGATGAACAGGGGCAGGGTGATCTCCCCCTCATCGAGCACCTTGAAATCGGCCAGGGAAATTTCGGGCGCATCGGGGGTGGAGCTGGCGAAGGGGCCCCCCACAGCGACCGGTAGGTCCCGGCCCTTGGCCTTGGCGATCTGCGCGGCCATGTCGGCCTTCTGCACGATCATCCCGGAGATCACCACCAGCTCGGCCCAGCTCCATTCCGCTTCGGTCACCTCGCGCACGTTGCGATCAACAAGCTTCATGTCCCAGGTCTGGGGCAGTAGGGCCGCCACCGTGACCAGCCCGAGCGGCGGCAACAGCACCTTGCGATTCACCAGTTCGAGGATCTTCTCGTAGCTCCAGAAGGTCTTGGGGAACTCGGGATAGATAAAGAGGGTGCGCATGGGTGCGGTCGCCCCGGAGTGTCTTCAACCCTAGAGGGTTTCCGGACCAGCCGACCCTTCAAGTTGGCGAATCTCGGCTCCGCACGAGGCCCCCCGTTGGCCGGCAGCCAGGGGGTGCGCTCCGGCTCTGGGGCAGCGCTTCTCCCCCCTTAGACGCTTCGGGAAACCCGCCCGGCCGCGCTCGGGTATTCGCTCTCCTCGGCGGGTCCGGGCTGATCAGCGGGCGATTGCGGCAGCTTCGTCGCCGCTGGCGATCCGCAGGCCATTCGGGCTTCCCCCCCAGGCCATCGGCCCGGTCCTTTCGCTCTGGTGCGGTGCCCTGGCTGGGTTGCGATGCACCACGGCCAGTGCCGCCGGACCCCGGCGAACCCTTCCGCTCTGCTGTAATGGCCTGGTTCCTGCAGCAGTGGTCCATGGGCGCCGCGATCTATTTGGCTCTGGTGGGTGGTGGACTCACCGCAGCATTTCTCCTCACCGTGCTTCTTCGTCGGATTCGTCTGATTTGAGGCTTGAGGGCGGCACCAGCCTGAGCCGGCCCTGCAGCACCAGTTCGCCGAGCCCCAGCACGGAGCCGATGGCACCGAGCAGGGCAAAGGTGCCTCCCAGGCCAATCCTTGCGCTGATTAGAGCCGCTGCGATGCCGCTCAGACCCCCGCCCCCCAGGAAGGCGATCTGGCCCAGGCCTGCCATGCGACCCCGTAAGGCCATCGGTGCCCCCACCTGGCCAATCAGATTCGTGCCCGCCAGCAGGCAGGCCGTGCCCGCCCCAATCAGGAAGGTCATCGCCAGTTCAATGGCGGGATGGCCTGCCCCGGTGGCCATCCCCAGCTGGGCCAGGGCCGTGAGCAAGGTGCAGCTGCCCAGCAGCAGTCCCGGCCGAGCCGTGAGCCAAGCGCTGTTGCGCTGCAGCGTGATACCGCCGCAGATGCTCCCGGCCGCCAGCACACTGGTGAAAATGCCCAGGGCCTGGGGCGAGGGCCCAAGCACCTGCCGGGCGATCAGCGGGGCCAGGCCTGGATGGAAGAAACCCACCAGGGTGGCGATGGCCGTGAAGCGCAGCACATGGCGCAGCACTGGACCGCACTCGCGCCAGGCAGTGCCCAGGGAGGCGGAGCGGCCAGGCCCGCTGCGCTGCTCCGCCGAGCGGATCGGATGCAGCAGCCCCATCACCGTGGCGAGAGGTAGCAGGTAGGTGGCCGCATCCAGGACCAGGGCCGTGGTGGCCCCCCCGAGAGCCAGCAGCCAGCCCCCCAGCGGTGGGCCGATCAGCTTGCCCACGTTGAACACCACCGAAAAGCTTGCGATATAGCGGCCGAGGTGCTCCGGATCCTCCACCAGCAGCGCGCTGTACTTGTTGCGGGCGGTGAGCTCGTAGCTGCTGGCCACCCCCACCAGCAGGGTGCTGAGCAGCAGCATTGCCACCTGGAGCTGCCCCTGCAACAGCGGGATCGCCAGAGCCCCGAGCAGGGCGGCCCCGAACAGTCCCCACTGGGCGCGGATCAGCACCTTCTCGCAGCCCAGACGGTCCGTTGCCACCCCGGCGGGGCCGCTCAGCAACAGGCTGGGCAGCGCCAGGCAGCCGAAGTGCAGGGCAAGGATCAAGGCGTTGCCGCTGTTGTGCAGCAGGATCCAGCTCTTGGCGGTGAGGCCCGCGAAGGATCCGGCTGTGCTCATGCCGGAGGCCAACAAGTAAAGCTGGCGCTGGCTGGCCAGGCTGAGGCGGTTTTCCCGCCGCCGCCGCCCGGGGTCTCCAAGGCGCTCGGCCAGGTCGGGTTGGGTTCGAGGCTGGTCCGGTCCGGATGATGTGCCGGCGGATTCCGAATCCGACTCCCGCCCGGGGGCCAGGTCCGGCATCTTCCCGGTCCGGGAGCGCGGGCTCAAGAAGCCGGCCGGTGGGCGGCGAGCGCATCGCCCACCATCGCTTTGGCCCCTACGACTTCCCCGATCAGGTCGTAGGTGTCGGCGGCGGTGATCCTCACCGGCACCAGGGTGCCGGGGGCGGCGCAGAGCCCTCCTTCACCGGGCATGACCCGCACCTCGCCATCCACCTCCGGAGCAAAGCGGGCGCAACGGCCCAGCATCGCGCCGGTGCTTGGGTTCTCCTGCTCGATCAGCACATCCACGATGCGGCCCACCCAGGCGGCGTTGCGCTCGGCCGCGATCGGCTGCTGCAGCGCCATTAGGCGGTCCTTGCGCTGGGCAGCCACCTCTGCCGGCACTGGATCGGGGAGTTCCGCGGCCGGGGTGCCCTCCTCCGGGGAGAAGGTGAACACGCCCACATGATCGAAGCGTTGCTCGGCCACGAAAGCGAGCAGGTGCTTGAAGTGCTCCTCGGTTTCGCCGGGGAAACCCACGATGAAGGTGGTGCGCAGCACTGCCTCTGGCAGCTCCTGGCGGATCCTCTGCAGCAGGCCACCGGTCACGCCGGCCTGCCAGGGACGGTTCATCGCCCGCAGCACATCGGGATGGCTGTGCTGCAGAGGCAGATCCAGGTAAGGCAGCACGTTGGGCACCTCCCGATAGGCCGCCAGCACCTCGGAGGTGAGGCCGGTGGGGTAGGCGTAATGCACGCGGATCCAGGGGATCTCCACCGCGCCGAGGGCGCGCAGCAGTTCCGCGAGCTGGGGCCTGCCGTAGAGGTCGAGGCCGTAGTTGGTGGTGATCTGGCTGATCAGCACCAGCTCCTGCACCCCTTGGGCCGCGAGCTGGCGCGCCTCGGCCAGGATGCTTTCGATCGGGCGCGAACGCTGGTCGCCGCGCAGGTGGGGAATGATGCAGAAGGCGCAGCGATAGTCGCAACCCTCGGCCACCTTGAGGTAGGCCACCGCCTCACTGGTGGTGCGATAGCGGGGCAGGTGCTCATCGGCCACGAAGGTGGGCACGGCGCTCACCTGGTTCACCCGCTCGCCGGCCTCCACCCGTTCCAGCACGCTCACGATGTGCTGGTAATCGCCGGTGCCCACGATCGCCTTTGCTTCCGGCAGGGAGTCGAGCAGCTCCTCCTGGAAGTGCTGGGCCAGGCATCCAGCAATAATGAGCTCCTTGCCCTGCTCGGCCAGTTCCACCAGGGTGCGCACCGATTCCTCGCGGGCGTCCTGGATGAAGCTGCACGTGTTCACCACCACCACGGCGGCCTCGCTTTCATCGGCGCTCACGCCGTAGCCGGCCTCGGCGAGCAAGCCGAGCATGTGTTCGGTGTCGACTCGGTTCTTTTCGCAGCCCAGATGGGCGAAAGCCACGGTGGGTTTGGCCGGAGGCTGGGTCATGTCCATGGTGATGGGCTCCGATCCCGCCGCTGTGCTGACGGTCGCCCCAGCGGGGATGGACCGGCTGCCGGCGGATGGACTGGGTGCGGGCTTCATGCGGGAGGTTCCGGCTCTGGCCGTTCAGCCACCCTATGGAAGCGGCGGGCCCGCCGGGCCGACCCCGTGCTCCCGGGGGCGCGCTGACGGCAATCCGGGCCGACATCGCCTGCGGCTGCGAGAATGGCGCCATCGCTCCCGCCGCCGTGACCTCCACCCAACTGGCCAGCCGCCTCAGCCAGCGGCGTCGCACCGATCCCGGCCGCCGCTGGATCTGGGTGGTGATGTCGGTGCTGGCCACCATCGGTGCCATCGACACCGGAGCCATCACCCTCAAGCGCTGGGGGATTCTGGGTCCCCTCATCTGTCCCGGCGGCGCAGGCGACTGCGACAAGGTACTTAACAGTGCCTGGGGTTCTCTCTTCGGCCAGCCCCTGTCACTGTTCGGCTTCCTGGCCTACGCCGGTGTGCTGGTGCTGTCCCTGCTGCCCCTGGTGCTCCAGGGGGACGCGCGCCGAGACCTGCTCTCCCGCAGCCGCTGGGCCCTGTTTCTGCTCACCGCCGGCATGGCTGTGTTCAGCCTGGTGCTGATGGCGGTGATGCTGTTCAAGATCAAGGCCATCTGCGCCTTCTGCATCCTCTCGGCCCTGCTGAGCCTCTCCCTGCTGGTGCTGACCCTGCTCGCGGGCGACTGGGAAGACAAGGGCCAGCTCATTTTCCGGGGGCTGATCACGTCTCTGCTCGTGGGTCTCACCGGCATCGCTTGGGCCAGCGCGATGGATCGTCCCAACGTGGCCACCGGTCCCGGCATGCCCATCCCCGTGACCTCCACCACCCGCCCGGGGGTGATGCCCCTGGCAGAGCACCTCACCGCCAAGGGTGCCGTGATGTATTCCGCCTACTGGTGCCCCCACTGCCACGAACAGAAGGAGCTGTTCGGCAAGGAGGCCAGCGCCAAGCTCAAGATCGTGGAGTGCGCCCCTGATGGCCGCAACAACCAGGCGGATCTCTGCCGCGCCAAGAACATCCAGGGCTTCCCCTCCTGGGAGATCAACGGCAAGCTGGATTCCGGGGTGAAGCCGCTCCAGAAACTTGCCGAGCTCAGTGGCTACAAGGGGTCGGTTCCCAGCCCCTGATCCACCGGTTCGGTGTGGATCCGCTGGCCCCGCCGCTGGAGGCTGTGGCGGCGCCAGAAGGGCTGGGGGGCCGGGGCATCGGTGCGGAAATGGCCGCCCCGGCTTTCGCTGCGGAAGCAGGCCGCCTCGATCAGGAGCTCCGCCAGCACCAGCCGCTGGCGCAGGTCGTGGAGCAGCCTGGACCCGCTGGCCGTCATCGCACTGAGTTCAAGGGTCTGTCCAGGAACATGGTCGTGAATGCTGCGTAGCAGCGGTTCGGCCTCCAGCTCGCTCCGCCGGCGGCGCACCTCCCCCAGGGCTGCGCTGAGCATCAGGCCCTTACGTTCCACCCCCGCCACTAGCCAGCAGAGCTGCCTGAGGTTGGCGATCTGCCGCTGAATCCGCTCCGGTTCCGGCAGGGGCGGATCCGCCAGCGCTAGGGCAGGCCCCTCACCGGCATCGCAGCAAAAGGGTTCTCCCAGGCGGATGTTCCGCAGGCGCCGGGCGAACACCAGGCACTCCATCAACGAGTTGCTGGCCAGTCGGTTGGCGCCATGTACGCCAGTGCAGGCCACCTCCCCCACGGCATACAGCCCCGGCAGGCTGGTGGCCGCCTCCAGGTCGGTGCCCACGCCGCCCATCCAGTAGTGGGCAGCGGGGGCCACTGGAATTGGCGCGCCGATGGGATCGAGGCCCAGGGCCCGGCAGCGGCCAAGGATTGTGGGGAACTGACTGTCCAGCCGCGCCTGGCCCACCGGCCGCAGGTCGAGCCAGAGGTTGTCCACCCCCAGCTCCTGCATGCGCCGCGCCAGGGCGCGGCTCACCTGGTCGCGGGGGGCCAGATCGCCACCGGCCAGCTGGGCCACCGGGCTGTTCCCGGCCGCATCGCAGAGGCGGGCCCCCTCCCCCCGCACCGCCTCGCTAATCAGGAAGTGGGGGGCGCCGGGGAGCATCAGCGCCGTGGGGTGGAACTGCACGAATTCGATGTCGCGCACCGCTGCTCCAGCGCTCCAGGCCATGGCCACCCCGTCGCCGCTGGCCTGGGCGGGATTGGTGGTGTGGGCAAACAGATGGCCACCGCCGCCGCAGGCCAGGACCACCGCCCTGGCCCGCAGCCAGCGCAGCCTGTGCCCATCCAGCACCTGTAGACCCACGCAGCGGCCCGCCTCCACCCACAGCTGTAGGGCCGGAACGCCCTTGTGTTGCTCTAGGCCCTCCTGCTGCAGCACCTCCCGTTCCAGGGCATCCACAAGGGCACCCCCGGTCCGGTCCTGGGCGTGCAGCACCCTTCGGTGGCTGTGGGCCGCCTCGAGGGTGGTGCTCAGCTGGTCGGCCTCCCGATCGAAGCCCATGCCCAGCTCCAGCAACCTCGCCACACAGCCCGGGGCATCCCGCACCAGCAGGTCCACGGCCCGTCGGTCGCAGAGGTCAGCGCCGGCCCGAAGGGTGTCCAGGATGTGGCTCTCGAAGCTGTCCTCGGGCCTGGTCACCGCAGCGATCCCGCCCTGGGCCCAGCGGCTGGCGGAGGGCGGTCCGTCCTGCTTGCTCAGCAGCAGCACCCTCAGGCCGGCTGGCAGCTCCAGGCAGGTCATCAGGCCGGCGGCCCCGCTGCCCACCACAACCACATCCCAGTTGGCGGCCAGATCCGGATGCTGCATCGCCAAGCCCAGCTTGAGGGAGCCTATGGGAGCACCGCAGTCAGCCGGTTCAGCCAGAACAGCCCAAGTTAAAAAAACCGCCGGAGTTGCGGCGGTTTGCGAGCTTGGCGATGCGGCCTCCCCTGGTTGATCGGGGAGGCTCGTGCTCAGCGGTAAACGCCGTCGTTGATTCGATCGAAACCTTCATTAAGGGCGATTGAGGGAGGCGTCACGGTGAAGTTGGCCTTGTACTTATCGAAGAGCTCCTTCTGACGCGGAGTCAGATCAAGCTTGAGAACGTCATCGACGCTCTGGTAAGGGCCACCCAGCACGATCTTGCCCGCGAGGGTGGGATACATGCCGGGGTACTGCTGGAAGCGACGCACAGATGAGTTGTTGAGATCCACCTTGCCGGCGGTCTCAGCGATCTTGTCGTCGGCCACGTTGCGCCGGTCTTCGGCCAAGGCGGTGCTCGGCAGCAGCAGGGTCACCAGCAGCCCGGCGAGTACAACACCACTCATGAGCCAGGCAAGCAGCCGCTTCATCACGACACTCCGTTGCGTAAGGGAACAGGGAACGGGCCGTGAGGGGGCCTCGGCCTGGTTCAACGTTACCTAACGCCAGCCAAGGTTCCCCTTGACGGTTTCCCGGCTTTCGCAGATCTTCAGATCAGAGTGGTGGGGATGGGGTCAGATCAGGCCGCTCGATAGGGGGGCCAGCAGGGCAGCTGCCAGAAACAGACCATCCACCGCCAGGGTGGCAGCCAGGGTGGCGGCACTCACCCTCGCCGATCCGCCCCGTTTCCACAGCTGGGTGCAAACGCCGATCAGCAGAGCGGCCATGGCCGTCACCAGGGCGATGTTGGCGGGTTCTAGGACGGTTTCACCGGCCTGACGCAGAACTAAAGGCGCCTCGCTCAGCGGAGCGGAGAGCACCTGGGGCCAGAGGGGCATCAGGCCGGTGAGGGCGATGGCGGTGTCAGTGGCCGCCGTTCCGAGCAGGGAAGCGAGATAGAAGGCCCCCGCCAGCCGCCAGCGCCCCCCAAGGCCGGCCAGGGCAAGGGGGAGGGCGAAGGCCTCGATCGGCAGATGCAGGAGTGGATGCTCGCGGAACCAGCCCCAGAAGAGGCATCCAGCCAGCCAGCTGCCGCTGAAACCCACCAACAGGGGGCCGAGCTGCTGCCAGGAGCCGCGGCCGTGACGCTCCAGCAGCACGGCCGCAGCCACCAAGGGAAGGGTGAATAAGGCTGCCGCATGGGGCGCTTGCCTCACCAAGGGAGCCTGAAGGAACACCGGCACCGCCACCAGCAGCACGGCCGTGAGGGGTAGAAGCATTTCACCCGAAAGGCTCTGTCCGGCGAAGGGGAGGGATCGGGAACTGAGGGCAGTCGAGGTCCCAATCACAGGCTGATATACAAAGTGTTACTAACCTTAAGAGGTGCGGGGGTTGGCCCGCGTCCCCAGGCCGCCATAGGGTTCGAGGCACTTTCGCCTGTCCAATGCCGTTCCTTGCCATCGCTGAGGCCCCATCCCTCGGGGTCGCCTGCTGGCATGCCCTGGTGCTGGGCGTGGTGCAGGGGCTCACGGAGTTTCTGCCGATCAGCAGCACCGCCCATCTGAAGGTGGTGCCGCTGCTGCTGGGTTGGGGCGACCCCGGCGTGGCCTTCACCGCCGTGATCCAGCTGGGCAGCATCATCGCTGTTCTGGCCTACTTCCGCCTCGATCTGCTCGAGGTGGTTCGGGGCATCGGCCGGGCCCTGCGGGATGGACGCTGGAGTGATCCCTCTGCCCGGCTCGGGGTCGCGATCGCCCTGGGCACGGTGCCGATCGTGCTGGCGGGCATGGCTCTCAAGTTCGGGGTCCCGGGTTACGAACACTCTGTAATGCGCAGTGTCACCTCGATCGCGGTGGTGTCGATCGTGATGGCCCTGCTGCTGGGCCTGGCCGAACTGGTGGGTCGCCGGCGCCAGCACCTCGACGACGTGATGCCCCGCGACGGCTTGCTGGTGGGTCTGGCCCAGGCCCTGGCCCTGGTGCCGGGGGTGTCCCGCTCCGGCAGCACCCTCACTGCTTCCTTGTTCGATGGCTGGGAGCGGGCTTCGGCCGCCCGCTTCTCCTTTCTGCTCGGCATCCCCGCCATCTCCCTGGCCGGTCTGGTGGAACTGAAGGACGCCCTTCATCAGAAGGCCAACGGCGGGCTGGTGCCCACCCTGGTGGGGGTGGTGGCCGCCACGGTGGTGTCCTGGCTGGCGATCGCCTGGTTACTCCGATTCCTGCAGCGCAACAGCACCTGGATCTTCGTGGCCTATCGCCTGCTGTTCGGTGTGGTGCTGCTGCTCTGGTTCCGTGGCCTCGATGCCGTCCAACCCTGAACTCGTCATCCTCTCCCTCCGGCGCCCATGGCCGGCTTGGTTCCAGACTGATGGCAGATCGGAGTCGCTGCGGTGTGGAAGGAGCCTTCGGCGGGTATCGCCGCCCAGACCCAGGCCACCGCCGTTGACAACGACAGCGGCGGCGCTGCGGCGCCACGGCCCGTCCGGCTGCCCGATCCCGCCGTGGTGGCCAGCGTGGAACCCGGTTCGATCGGCGAGGACCTGGGGTTCCAGCCCGGCGATCGCCTGCTCCGCATCAACGGCATCGCCCCGCGGGATTTGATCGATGTGCAGGTGCTCCAAGGGGAGGAGGACCTGATCCTTGAGGTGGAGGATCCCCAGGGCACGCTCCATGTGGTGGAACTGGAGAAGGATGCGGATGAGGGCCTGGGACTCGGCTTCACCGAGGCGCTCTTCGATGGCCTGCGCCAGTGCAATAACCATTGTCCTTTCTGCTTCATCGACCAGCAGCCCCCCGGCCGCCGCGCCAGCCTCTACCTCAAGGACGACGACTACCGCCTGAGCTTTCTCTACGGCTCTTATCTCACCCTCACCAATCTCACCGCTGCCGACTGGCAGCGGATCGAGGAGCAGCGGCTCTCGCCCCTTTATGTCTCGGTGCATGCCACCGATCCCGAACTGCGCAGCCGTCTGCTGGTGAATCCCCGCGCCGCCCTGCTGAGCGATCAGCTCGCCTGGTTCGCGGAGCGGCGGCTGCAGATCCATGCCCAGGTGGTGGTCTGCCCGGATCTCAACGATGGTGAGGCCCTGGAGCGGACCCTCCGGGATCTGGCGGCGTTCGGCACTGGCGACTGGCCGGCGGTGCTCTCCACGGCGGTGGTGCCGGTGGGTCTGACCCGCTTCCGCCCCCCCGGCGATGGGCTGCGTGCAGTCACCCCGGCCGATGCAGCGGCGGTGATCGAGCGGGTCGAACCGCTGCAACGGGAATTTCAGGCCACCCTCGGCAGCCGTTTTGCCTGGCTTTCCGATGAGTGGTATCTGATCGCCGGTCTTCCTCTGCCTCCCCGCTCCAGCTACGAGGATCTCCCCCAGCGCGAAAATGGGGTGGGCAGTATCCGCGGTTTTCTCGAGGAGCTTGAGGCTGCCACCCAAACCCTGCCGGAGCGGGTCGAGCCGCTACGGCGCGTGAGCTGGGTGGTGGGCAAGCTGGTGGCCGGAGCCCTTCAACCGGCCGTGGAGCGCCTCAACCGGGTGGAGGGCCTGGAGCTGTTGCTCCATGGCCTGCCCAGTCCCTACTGGGGCCAGGATCAGGTGGTCACGGGGCTGTTGACCGGGGCGGATTTGTTGCAGGGTCTGGCGGGGCGCGATCTGGGGGGGCTGCTGCTGCTGCCGCGGGTGATGCTCCGGGAGGGTGAGGAGGTCTTCCTGGACGACATGCGGCTTCAGGAGCTGCGGGATCGGGCGAGTGTGCCGATCCGACTACTGGGTGGGGCGGACGACCTGGTGGCCGCCTGCCTTGGTTCGGAAGGTGGAGGTGCCTAAGCTCCCCACACTTCCCCGCTTTCGTCTTGCGGCGCCTCTCTCCCCTGCTCGCCTCCTTGACGGTGGTGTCCAGCCTTGCCGCTCCGGTGGCCGCTGCCCCCAAGGCCCCCGCCGCCGGAGGGGCTGGCCTCTCTAGATCCGGAAGCCAGGCCGCCCTGCTCCAGCTGCCCGAAGCCCTGCCCCTTGCTCCCGCACTGAAGGGCGATCGCCCCAAGTCCAATCCGAAGGTGCTGCCCCCGGCGGCCACCACCCTGCCCCCGGAGCTCCGCGATCTGGTGGCGCCGGCGTCCCTCGCCTTGCCGGATCGTCCCCGCCAGGTGCGCATCACCCAGCTGCGCCCCCTGAGCCTCGATCAGGTGGAGATCCTGGCGGAGGTGAACAACCCCGACCTCAAGGCCATCGCCAGCCAGGTGGAGCAGGCCCAGTCGGATCTGCGGGCCAAGATCGCCCTCTGGTATCCCCAGCTCGGCTTCAACACCAGCAGCTTTCCCACCTACACCGCAGGTCGACAGTTGAGGAGCGGATTAACTGGCACCGGTGAAGCGATTGGTACGACCCTCAATAGTATCTGGAGGATGCAAGCGGCCCTGCAGGCCAGCTGGTCGCTGATCGACCCCACCCGCACCCCCCAGATCGCCATTGCACGCGATCAATTTGAGAAGGCCAAAAACCAATATCTGATCGGCCTGCGCGACCTCCGCCTCCAGGCCTCCCTGGCCTATTTCGACCTCCAGACCGCCGATAATCAGGTGCAGATCGGCCAGGAGGGGGTGCGGGCGTCGCTGGTGAGCCTGCGCGATGCCCGGGCCCGCTTTCAGGCCGGCGTGGCCACCAAGCTCGAGGTGCTGGAAGCGGAAACCCAATTGGCTCGCGACCAGCAACTGCTCACCAACGCCCTGCTGAGCGGCACCCCGGGGCAGCCCGGCCAGGCCACCGCTCGTCGCGCCCTGGCCGCCCTGCTTGATCTACCGCAGGATGTGACCCCCACAGCCGCCGACCCGGCCAGGGTGATCGGCACCTGGCTGCCCTCGCTGCAGGAAAGCATCGTGGCCTCCTTTACGTTCCGAGAAGAACTCGACCAGATCCTGCTCGATATTTCGATCGCCAACAGTTCCGCCAATGCTGAGCTCGGCAGGGTTCAACCCTTCCTGAAGATCGTGAACAACTTCGGTTTCGGCCGTACCTATGGCTTTGAGTTCTCCCCATCGGTGGTGCCATCGATCACCGGTTGGAATGTCGACAACACTGTTGGTCTGAACCTCAACTGGACCATCTATGACGGTGGCAGTGCCCAGGCCAACTACAGGGGGCAGAAACAGAAAGCCCAGGAGAACCGTTTCCTGTTCGCCCAGAAGCGCAACACCATCCGCGCCGACGTGGAAAGGAGCTTCTATGAACTCGATAAGAACAACCGCAACATCCTCACCACCTCCCGCGAGGTGATTTCCACCCGCGAATCCCTGCGGCTGGCCCGCCTGCGCTTCCAGGCCGGCGTCACCACCCAGCGGGAGGTGGTGGACACCCAGCGCGACCTTACCCAGGCCGAGGTCCGCTACTCCAACGCCATCTCCGACTACAACAGGGCCCTGGTGGAGCTGCGCCGCCGCACCGGTCTGGATCAGATCGCCACCTGTGAGCCCCCTCGCCTCCCCGCCAACAAGCCTGTGGTGTCAGGGGCCACTGACGTCCCGGTGGAGCCCCTCCCCCTCGTTCCCGCCTGCCCAGCAGCCCGTGCCCAGCTGCCTCCCGCGGCCAATCGCCGTTGAACCTTTGGTCGAAGGTCTCCCATCCATCCCACACCGCCCTTCCCTCAGCCTGCCCCAGACCCTGAGGCTGGGCCTGTTCCAGGCCTGCCTGGGATGCCTCGCGGTGATCTTCTCTGGGCTGCTCAACCGCGTGATGCTCACCGAACTGGGATTCCCCGGGTTGCTCGTGGGCATCTCCCTGGCTTTTGAGCAGTTCGTGGCGCCCTCGCGGGTGCTGTTCGGTCAGATATCCGATGCCCACCCCTTGGCTCGGCGCCACCGGGTTCCCTACGTGTTGCTGGGCACTGCTCTCTTCTGCGGGATAGCGGTGATCGCCGTGCCCATCATCTTCCGAGTGGGCCAAGTTCTTCAGCAGGGATCTCCAGGAGCCATCGCCTTAGCCGTGCTGGCCCTGGGAGCGCTGTTCGCTGGTTATGGCCTCGCGATCTCTCTGGCCACCACCCCCTACCTGGCCCTGGTGATCGACCGCACCAGCGAGGAGGAGCGATCCCGCGCTGTGGGCGTGATCTGGTGCATGCTCTCGGTGGGCATCGTGGTGGGAGCGATCCTGATCAGCCTCAGCCTTCGCTCCCTGGATGGAATCCGTGATCCACGGCTGCTTGAGCCCACTCTCTCCGCCTTTATGGTCAAGGTGGCGATCGGCGTGATGGGGCTCACCGTGATCGCCACCTGGGGCATGGAATCGCCCGCCGATTCGCCGGGGCTGTCCCAGGAGGGGGGCCGGGAGGATGGTGTCACCCTCCGGCAGGCCTGGACCCTGATCCGCTCCAGCAGCCAGGTGTTGATCTTCTTCTCGTTCTTGATCCTCTTCACGCTTGCCCTCTTCCTTCAGGATCCGGTGCTCGAGAGTTATGGGGCCCAGGTGTTCGGCATGCCCATCGCGGCCACCGCCCAGCTCAATGCCTTCTGGGGGGTGGGAACTCTGATTGGTTTGCTGGTGGCGGGTCTCTGGATCGTGCCCTGGCTGGGCAAGCTCGCCACGGCCCGGCTCGGCTGCCAGCTGATCGCCCTCAGCCTGCTGCTCCTGTTGCTCAGCGGGATCACCGCCAACGTTCCCACCCTGCAGTTGGTGATGGTTCTGTTCGGCCTGGCGGCAGGAATCGGTACCAATGGCGCCCTCTGTCTGATGCTGGATCTCACCCTGCCGGAGGTGGCCGGCACCTTTGTGGGGGTTTGGGGTCTGGCCCAGGCACTCTCAAGGGCGTTGGGCAAGGTGATCGGCGGAGGCCTGCTCGACCTAGGCAACCTGCTCAGCGCTTCGGGACTTCTTCCGAGATCGGTGGGTAGCTACCCCGCCTTTGCCCTGGTGTTGGGCATTGAGCTCCTGGTGGCGATCGCGGCCCTGCTGATGCTGCAGCGTGTGAATGTTCGCCAGTTCCGTCAAGACACAGGTCAAAGCCTGGCGAAGGTGCTCACGGCGGAATGGTCATGAGCGACTCCCTGTATCCCCCGATCCCGCTGGCATCCGATGTCGGGCCATTTCTCCTCCCGGCCGGTCTGGAGGCCCTTCTCGATCGAGTTGCAGAGAGGCAGCGCGGCGACTTCGGTCACATGGCCTCCACTCAAAAAGACGATGGCTCCCTGATCACCGCCTGTGACCGTTGGAGCGATGCCACCTTGGTGGAAGGACTGGCGAGCCTCTATCCCGAGGAGGGGGTGTTGAGCGAGGAGGGCGATCAGCGGGTTCCCCTCACGCCGGCTTACTGGGTTGTCGATCCTCTCGATGGCACCACCAACTTCGCAGCCGGCATCCCTTATTGGGCGATCTCCATGGCGCGCTTTGAGCACGGCGAACCGGTGCTGGCCGTGCTGGATGTGCCGCCCCTGCGCCAGCGGATCGTGGCGATGCGGGGGCGTGGCGCCTGGCGCAATGGCAAGGTTCTGCTGCCTCCATCTCAGCAGAGTCATCCGGTGGGCTGTGCCTCCTTGTGCAGTCGCTCGATCGGCGTGCTGCAGAAGCTGCCCGATCGCCGTTTTCCCGGCAAGATCCGCCTGCTCGGTGTCGCCAGCCTCAATCTGGTGAGCGTGGGGATGGGCCAGACCGTGGCGGCTCTCGAGGCCACACCCAAGATCTGGGACTTGGCGGCCTCCTGGCTTGTTCTGAGCGAATTGGCCTGCTCAGTGCAATGGCTCAACCAGAGCCCCGTGGCGATTCCTCCTGGCACCGACCTGGCCCGCACCGATTTCCCCGTGCTCGTGGCTGATGGGCCGGAAACCCTCGATCGGTTCATGCCTTGGGGCGAGGCCCTGCTGGCCTAAGGACCTTTCAGTGTCGATCGCCCAGACGACAAAAACGCTCTCTTGGAGCCTGGAGGCCGGGTTCCAGGTTTCATGGCGCCTCACGGCAACCCTGATAGCGGCGATCGGCTTCACGGCGGCAGCAGGCTGGATGAAGGGGCTCCTCCCTGGGTTGGCTGCTCACGCAAGGAGTGGCTGGCCAGTGGTCGTCCTGGCCGCTGCGCAGGATGTGCGTTGCTCTGCGACCTTATTTGCCCCCCCTTCGCCCGAAGCCGTAGGGAGTGTGGTAAGTTATTGGACTGCTCGGGGAACCGAGCGGCCGGACCTGAGCTCTGGGCAACCGGTGAAGTGCGAGAGCGCTGAGCAGAGGAGCCTGGAGAGGAGAGCCGGAAGGGTGAGCTGCTAGGTTCACCAAGTCTTGAACGAAGCGGCGCGAGCCAAACGATCAAGGCGACTTACGACGAAGAA
>BJHE01000024.1 GCA_014191755.1 Cyanobium sp. | reverse complement strand
TCTGTTATCGCTTCAATCGCCGCTTTCACCTGGAAGAGATGACTGGGAGAATCCTACGGGCCACCTGCAACTGCAACGCAAGGCCCGAGCGCATCCTGAGGGGTGCGGAGCTTGCTACCTAATCAAGTCAAGTTATGGCTGAGCCATCGATGTCATCAAAACGCAGGTTGCCTGAAGATGCTGATGGAACAAAAGGCCGGGCAGGTTGCGATTGCTGCAGATCGAGTTGTATGATCCCGCAAAAAACATGTCATGACCACTTCAGTCCGTTCAGTCTCACTGATGACACAGAAATTTTTTTGCGTGCTATCCAGATTTTCGTCGAAGACGCTGACTCTTGTTGCCCTTTTGATTGGCGTGAACCAGTCGGCCCAAGCCGCTACCTATCAGTATCACGGACTGATCGACCTTGATTACGGCAGCAGCATCCCTGGGGCACCGAAGCACAGCCGGTATTTCGTGGATTTTACCTTGAATGGTGCTGATCTCGATACTGACAATACTGTTTTTGAGAATGATCTTTACAACGCTAATGGCGTTCGTGGCTTGACCACGATGGCAAGCTTTAATAATCCCATCAGCTCGCTACGGCTGACTCTTGATCCATCTAGTGTTGGCACACTTGATCTTTCGGGTCTCAACTTTGACTCCAATTCATATTATGCCCGGATAGTGGATGCTAATCAGCCGCCTGATCCCCAGGCCTCCCCGTGCGACGTGTATCTGTGCATCGGTGAGCACATCACTCTCCATGCCCGCGATCTCACCGTGGGCTCGCCAGTGAGTAGTGTTTGGTTTAATCTTTATAACAGCAACTTCTACGACCCCATTTATGCTTTCCGCCAGCTCCTGCTGGACACGAGCGCTTCCGGAGATCCTTTTTCGTTTGCTGATTTGTTTCTGCACGGCCCAGAGACGCTCAGCGAATTCCAGAGCTACCGGAAACCCAACATTATGGCGTTGCGGGATCCCGTCATGATAGAAGGGCCCAATGGCACGGTGGCATCTGGGCGTTTCCTCAGCCTCGCCTATGTGCCACCCGGTGCGCCGGGTCCTCTGCCGATTTTGGGCGTGGGTGCGGGCCTGGCCTGGAGCCGTCGCCTTCGTCGCTGCATCGCGACTCGTCCGTAGGGGACAGAATCGAACCGTCAAGGCTGCGATCACCCTGGGGGGTGGTAGTCATCACCACCTCCTACGGGCAGATTCACACTTGCCCTGCAGCGGTGATCGGAAGCAAGCTAATCAAGGATTCATTTCCTGGTCTCTTATCCCCTTGAAGCGCCTTCTCCCCCAGCTCACCGCCGCCGCCCTGCTCCTGGCCCCCGCCCTCCCCGGCAGCGCCTGGGCTGGCGCCGCCTTCAACAAAACCCTTGAGCTCCAAGGCATCAGCTTCCAGGTGCACAGCAGTGGTGAGGGCTCCCAGCAGCAGCTCACGATCACCACCACGGGCGCCAAGCCCATGATTAAGCCGATCCGCCAAACGGTGAATGGCCAGGTGGTGGGTGCCGAGGTGGCCGATCTCAACAGCAACGGCATGCCCGAGATCTACGTGTTCGTGCAGGGTGCCGGCAGCGGCAGCTACGGCGACGTGGTGGGCTACGCCGTGATGAAGGGCGCTG
Source organism: Cyanobium sp. (assembly GCA_014191755.1). Lineage (GTDB taxonomy): Bacteria > Cyanobacteriota > Cyanobacteriia > PCC-6307 > Cyanobiaceae > Cyanobium. The sequence goes on along the minus strand of BJHE01000024.1, from coordinate 30,870 downwards.
AACTCTCCCCGATCACCCTGCCGGAACTCACGGGCGCTAACGCCCAGGGCTACCAGGGCCACGACCAGTTCCAGGTGGTGGAGAGCTGCCTGGTGCGGCGCTTCCCGATCTACAAGCCGGGCGACAGCAACGCCAAAGCCACAGGCGGCCAACGGCAGATCTGCTACAAGCTCAAGGCCGGTGAGGCGGGCTTCATCCTGCAGCCCACCAGGGTGCTCAAGTTCTGATGGCGACGTTCCCTGTCCGCTTGGCGGCGTCCGTTCTGATCGCTGCAGCCCTGGCGCTACCCGCCCGGGCCTACGACCTCCAATACCGGCAGAACGGCACCAGCTTTTCCGCCAGTGAGCTGCGCACGATCTTCAACAACGGCTTGCCGGCCGCTTACGACCAGGGTTTCCCCGATCAGCGCTGGACCACCTACCTGCTGCTCGATGCCCACGCCGACAAGGGTCTGGTGGCCATCACCCTCGGCCTGAGCCCTCGGGTTGGCCGCTTCCAGGCGCTGTTGCCGGTGGCCACCTTCAGCGTGATCGAGCCCATGCCCCGTTCGGCGGCGGGCTGGCAGCAACTGCTCTCGGATCTGGCGTCTCGCTATGCCCGCGTGACGCTCGAGAACCGCAGCCGGATTCTCAGCCAGCCGTGAGGGCCGTGTCGCGAGAGCCCACCACATCCAGTGCAACGGTTCACCCAGATGGCCTGAGCCGATCCTGTGGATTGAAAACACAACCAACGCCTATGAAGAGGCTGTTGGCATTCAGGCAGATGCCTGCCATCATTGCCTTGATACACATCTGGAGCCAATGTCACTGAAACGCAAGTTTGTTCTGCTCCCAACCGCCTTGATGCTTCATAGTCTCTTCGCATCAGCCGCCCTGGCAGATACTGTGGCTCGCGCTAATGGGCGTTGCGCACTGAAGCAGAATGGCTACGAGGCCTTCAATGGCTACTGCACGGTGAAGCAGAAGCAGAATGGTCCGACGACGGTCTTTGTTGTCGATCTTGATAACGGCAATCACTTCCGCTTCTCGGGGCCAAGCCGTCAGCAGCTGCATGTGGAAACCCGCTCTGGAATTGAGCAGAATGTTTTGTTCGAGGACCAGGGCAGCAAAGGTGTGTTCACTTGGAATGACGGCAACAGCACCCACCGTCTGTCGGTGAAGACCGATACGGTGACCAATCCGGATGCCCAGTTTGACGACCACCCCAGCACGGCCACCGGTTCGGATGTGGCCGGCGCCGCAGTGGGGGCTCTGATCGGTGCCCTGCTCACCGGAGGCAGGCCCGCCAGTGGGATCTCAGGGTCGGTGGGGCAGCCGGTGGCTGAGTTGCAAAGTCTGATTGGAGGGGACCCGGGCTATGTGGAAAGCCGCCTGACGGCCTCAGGCTTCACCTATATCCGCACCAGCTCAAGGGAGAATGGGACGGATTCGTTCTGGAAGCGCGGCGGCAGTTGCGTGGACGTGCGCAGCGTCTTCAATCGCTACCAGTCCTTCACCTACGCCAATCCCTCCAACTGCAACTGACGGCGTTTCACTTTGCTGCGGGGCTGGCCACACGGATGGTGTTGCGGTCTGGCCCCTGCTCCTCAAGCGTGAAGCTGTGGTGGCCGCTCATCAGCCAGAGCCTGCCCTGCTCATCGCGCATGGGCCGCCGGTCGGTGGTGGGAGCGCCAGCGGGGGTGAAGCGGAAGATGGCGCTGCCGCTGAAGGTGATCTCAAAGCCCTCCTTCCCCCAGGGCTTCACCGTGCAGGTCTGTTGTGGCGTGTTCATCCAGCAGGTGAGCTGTTCGGCGGTGCGGCCAGGCAGGGCAGACAAGCTGGTCAGGCTTGCCGCGGCAACACACAGGAAAAGACGTGATCGGATAGGCATCAGTCCGCCTTCCCGGTGAGGTCCTCAATGGCATCACCCACCGATTCCGCGGCATGTTGCACCTTGTCTTTGAGAGCGCCTGCCGCATCCATCAAGTGGGCCTGCACTTGTTTGGCCTGACCCTTGGCTTTCATCTGGTCGTCACCGGTGAGGTCACCGGCAGCGGCCTCAAGGCGGCCTTCGGCGTCCTTGGCTGTGGCCTTGATCTTGTCTTCGAGACTCATGACCAACCTGGCAATGGGAAAAGAGAGGAAAGGCAACACCTCACCTCTTGTCGAAGAGTAGTCCTCGGTTGGCGATCAGGCCCGTTTCAGAACGCGCAACACCACCAGCAGGATCACGGCGCCAAGGGTGGCCACCAGGATGCTGCCCAAGAGCCCACCGCCTGCCGCGCCAGCGAGGCCACTGAAGAGCAGGCCGCCGATCAACGCGCCGATGATCCCCACCACCAGATCGCCAATCAGGCCAAAGCCGCCGCCTTTCACCAGCACTCCCGCCAACCAGCCGGCGATCACGCCAACAAGGAGAAACCAGAGAACATTCATCGCATCACTCCTGAAATTGTGCCAGTGGAAACACAGTCAACCTAGGGATATCCGTCGGTTCCGACTAGTAAGGTTGGGAACTGTCGCAATCAATCGGCGCCCAAAAGGCCAAGACAACCGCCAGGGTATGCAACACCATCCAGGTGATTCTTTTTTATGGCCTTCCCCATTCCAGATGGCGGATCAGCAGGTTGCTATTGCGCTGCACAACGGTCACCGTCACGGCCTCCGCAAAGCCCACACCTGTTAACGCCACGTAAACGCTCGCGACATCGCCAGGTTGCTTGTCCGGCCAGTCCTCCACAATGCCTTCCTCCATCACCTGCACCTCTTGAATCCCCCCTGGGGCTTGGGCCGTCATGGTGGCTATCGCCGTCTTCAGGCTTTCGGGGGAGGATGTGGCCTGCGCTTCGGGCGTCAGCAGCGTGAAGGCGGCTGGATAGTTCCCTGCGGCGATCAATTCACCGAACTGTTGAGCCACGTCTCTGAAGGTTGCCATGAAGGTGGGTTGTGGCGTCATCGTCCTTCATCATGGTTGTGTTGCTCCTTAAGTTTCCATGCGCTCCCCCCTTCCCATCCTGTTGCTGCTGGGTGCCTTGGTTCCCCTGCTGCCCCAGCGGGCGCATGCCGCCGAGCTCTGTTCGGAGACGTTGAGCACCGCGGCGCAAACCCAATGCCTGTTGGCTGCCCTGAAGGACCGCGATCGGGAGTTGGACCAGGCCCTGGCCAGGGTGGCCCAGGAGGCCCAACAGGTGCCCGGGCCCACCTTCCAAACCCTTTGGCGCGAGAACCTGAAGGGTTTCTATCGCACCACTGTTGATCCGCGCCAACAGGCGGAGGCGTTCCGTGCCCAGCGACGAGCGGTCTGCGCCTATGCCAAATCGGTGGGCTTCCAAGGCACTGGTTATGGCATTAGCACCACCCGCTGCGAACTGGCCCTCACCCAAGCACTGCTGCAGGAGCTGCGGCCGTGATTCGCCCCCTGGGGCTCCTTTCGCTGCTGTCGCTGGGTGGTGCGAATGTCGGCAGAACGCAAGTTGTCTGTAGCTGCACATACGTCCTGGGCTCCCCAGGCGCTGCTGCCGTATGAGGTTTCCATGGCAATCAGCGTTTGAATGACATTCTTGGTTCATGCGCTGGATGTTAGGCAGTATGGTTTTTAAGATTTTGTGTGATTTCATCATGTTGAAAGCATCCGTAGCGATTCGGACCCTGCTTGTATGCTCATTCACCGCGATCACACCAGTTTCGGCGGCGATATTCGATGTTACTAATAGCTATTGGGGATTGGGGCGACAGTACCTCTGCCGGCTCCTTTGCCTGGGCCATTCATCAGGCCAACATCACGCCAGGTCATGACACCATTGGGTTGTTGACCAACGTCAGCATTGATATAGCAAGCCCCCTCACCCCATTTCGTCTTGCCGATATCACCGACCCCGCAGGCCTCCTGATCCAAGGCAACGGTCATTCTTTGACGGGAAATCCATCTTTTATCACCCCAAGCGGTGTCGTTGTCACAAAAACCAACCCCCAAGCTTTCAGATCTGGAGACGTGCAAATAGCGCCTACCTATTCATTTGCGAAAGTTGATGATAACGTCTCTGATGTCGTGATCAGAAACCTCAATGTTGACGGACTAAATTCTTTTTTTGAATATAGGCAAGGGTTCTACGGTTACCGTTGAGAATTCCATTTTCAGCCATATGGGTGACTTTGGCCAACGCCCGGCCCCAGTATTTGAAGCCTTTGATGATTCCATCCTCAACCTGAAACGGGTAGCACTGAATCATATCAATAACTTCCAAAGGCCTATTGTCGGTAGTGAGTATATTTGGTTTCCGGTTATTGCGGGCGTGAATTCTACCCTCAACATGGTGAATAGCACCTTAGATACATTTGTCTCATCGACGGCCGGTGCGATGACTTGGGATGGAGGTACGGCAAATATTGTGTCTTCGGTGATTCTCGGTCAAGGTCTGTCGGTCATTGACTACACGAAAGAGGGGGTTCTCAATCTGGTCAATAGTGTGTTTCGACCCTATGACCATTCAGCCACAGCGCGCATTCAGGCCTATAACGGAGGCGTAGCTAATCTAATCGCGTCAACCATTCAGTTTGACGGATCAGGCACCCTGGACGTTCCAATCGACAGTTCTCATCCTCTCCTTGGCTGTCCCAATAACTACAAATGCAGTGGAGCGCCTCTGCAGGCCTTCAATCAAGGAGTGATCAACCTCGCCTCCACTGCCGTGTCGGTGATCAACACCGATCTTTTTAGAGTCGATCATCCCTATTCAGCCACCTACAAAGGCACTGTCGGCGCCCTTACTGCTGATGGCCTGACGTTTGTGCAACCGGTCGCCAATCAGGATTCCGCTGCCCTGATGAGCCTTTTTCGACAGCCCAGTCTGCTCACATCTGGCATGCCCTACCAGCTGAATACAACTTTCCTAGTGCCTCATTATCTTCGGTGGCCTGCCGGAGCCGATCCGCTCGTTACTGGGCCTCTACTCAACGTCGTTCCCGATGCTGATGGCGGCATCAACCAGCTCATCAATCCAATTGATGGAAGCGCGATCACTAGCGATGTGTTCGGTAATCCACGCACCTCAAACGGCCTGCGAGATGTTGGGGCCGTACAACATTCGGTTCCAGGTCCACTCCCCCTGTTGGGAGTTGGCTCTGCTTTTGGCTGGAGCCGCCGTTTACGGCGACGTCTGGGGAAGCGTTCCTATCTACATCAATCTGCCACCAGCATCACAAACAGCTGAAAGCCGGTGGCCTTGCCCCCTGAACCGCAGCCTCCCTGGCTGGCCACCAGAGCACACCAGGCCAGGCCGCGTCCAACGGCGGACCGACCGCAACTCCCCTGCACCTGCCACCTTGAAGCGCCTGTTTCCCCACCTCGCCGCCGCCGGCCTGCTTCTGGCCACCGCTCTGCCCGGAATCGCCTGGGCCGGTGCCGCCTTTCACCAGATCCTGACGCAGCAGGGGATCAGCTTCCAGGTGCACAGCAGCGGCGAGGGTTCCTTGCAGCAACTGACGATCACCACCACCGGCGCCAGACCGCCGATCAAGCCGATCCATCAGACGGTCAACGGCCGGGTTGTGGGAGCCAAAGTGGCTGACCTCAACGGCAACGGGACCCCCGAGATCTACGTGTTTGTGCAAGGTGCCGGCAGCGGCAGCTATGGCGAGCTGGTGGGCTATGCCGTCATCAAGGGCAGCGATCTCTCGCCGATCTACTTGGAGGAACTGACAGGTTCCACGGCCCAGGGCTACCGGGGCCATGATCAGTTCGAGGTGGTGGAAGGTTGCCTGGTGAGGCGGTTTCCGACCTACAAGCCAGCGGACACCAATGCCAAGGCCACCGGCGGTGAGCGGCAGATCTGCTACAAGCTCCAACAAGGCGAAGCAGGCTGGATTCTGCGCCCCACCAGCGTGCTCAACTTCTGAGGCGGCACCACCCTCCATGCCCTCGAAGGGCCCCACCCAGCCTCCGGCCCTGACCCACCTGGCGGTGGCGGGCTACCGCTCCCTCCAGCAGCTCACCCTGCCGCTGGGGGGGCTCACCCTGGTGTGCGGCGCCAACGGCTGCGGCAAGAGCAACCTCTACCGCTCCCTGGGCCTGATCGCGGCTGCCGCCCGCGGGGATCTGGTGGCGGCCCTGGCGGCCGAAGGGGGCCTGCCGGCGGTGTTCTGGGCGGGGCCTGCGCGCACCACGGCGGCCATGGGGCGTGGCGAGATCCCGGTGCAGGGGAGCGTGCGGCGGGAAGCGGCCCGCCTGCGGCTGGGTCTTGCCGGCGAGACCCTCTCCTACGCCATCGAGCTGGGCTACCGGGCCGACGATCTGGGCAGCGCCTTCGCGCTGGATCCGGAGATCAAGCGGGAGTGGATCTGGGCCGGTGGGCCCTTTCACCCCCGCAGCCTGCTGGTGCAGCGGTCCGGATCGGTGGTGGAGCGCTGCGGGGAAGGCGGGCCCAGCCGCCCCCTGGCCCTGGAGGTCTCGCCCCACGAGAGTCTCTTCACCGCTGTCTCCGATCCGCTCGAAGCGCCGGAAGTGTTCCAGCTGCGGCACACGATCCTCAGCTGGCGCTTCTACGACAGCTTCCGCACCGATCGCCAGGCCCCGGCCCGCAGCGGTCGCATCGCCACCCGCACCCCTTCGCTGGCCGGCGACGGCGGCGACCTGGCGGCGGCGCTGCAGACAATCCTGGAGATCGGCGATCGAGACGGGCTGCAGGCCGCCATCGCCGACGCCTTTCCCGGCTGCCGGCTGAGCGTGGACATCAACCAGCCGATCTTCCGCCTCCAACTGCATCAGCCGGGCTTGCTGCGGCCACTCGAAGCCCCGGAGCTCTCCGACGGCACCCTGCGCTATCTGCTGCTGGCGGCGGCCTTGTTCAGCCCGCGGTTGCCGCCGCTGCTGGTGCTCAACGAACCGGAGAACAGCCTCCACCCCGATCTGCTGGCGCCCCTGGCGCGATTGATCGTCGCGGTGGCTGAACGCACCCAGGTGTGGGTGGTGGCCCACGCCGAGATCTTGATCACCGCCCTGGAGGCCGGCTCAGATTGTCGGCTGCTGCGGTTGGAGCGGGAGCTGGGGGCCACCGTGCTGCCGGGCCAGACGGTGCTGGAGCGGGCCGCCTGGCGCTGGCCGGCCTGAAGGCCGGCCCTGGGCTACCGGCAACTCAGCGCTGGCACTTGCTGTCGTCGGCGAAGGTGATCGCCTTGTAGATGTTGTTGGCGCTCAAGAAGGCCACGCAGCGCTTCTTATCGAGCATGTAGGTGAGCGTTCCCTGTGGACTTTGTGTTTCGCTCACGTACTTGGTGCCGCGAATCACGAAGCCAAGTGCAGAGGAGGCCGGAGACTTGCCGACCAGATACTGAAGATCCGGCACCGGTGGGCCCAGAACCAGTCCACCCCCTGTGCTGCCGTCGTTGCCACCGCTGGAGGAGGCGCCAGTTTTGACAGCGAGTCTGTAGGTGCTCTTGCCATCATTCCAGCTGAAGACCCCCTTGGATCCTTTGTCCTCAAATAACACATTGGAGGCGTTGGCAAAGTCGTCCTCGATCCGCAGGTTCTGCCGATTCGGACCAGAAAATCGGAAGATCTTGCCATTGTCGAACTTCACGACAAAGGTCTCTCGGCCCTCACTGACTTTTTCCTTCACGGTGCAGTCGTCGTTGTAAACAACCTCACCGTTCTTGCTGAGGCGGCACTCTGCATCCGATTTCGCCACCGCCGGGGACTGGGGCTGGGATTGGGCCTGGGCGGGAATGGTCAGCATTGCCAGGTAAAACAAGGCCAGAGCAGGGTGATGGGCTTGCGCGGCATGGATCGATGCGTGGTGGGTGAGATCATCTTGTTCTCTCGAGAGCCCGGCTCCGCGCATAGTTACCGCCAGTTTTGAGCCGACCGTGGTTTTCGGAAGGTTTGCTTCACTTCTGCTCCATCGAGCTTCGCCACGGCGGTAGCGCGTCCTGTAGGGGCCTTACTGCTGCGCGGATGCTGCTGATCTGCCCATTTCCTCCCATCCCATGGTCCCTGGTATCCAGGGTGACAATCGTTGATCCGTCACACGAGCAAAATCAATGTCCAAGCTGTTCCAGTGATGGCACCCCTGAACGGCCCACGGCTTCTGTCTCGCCACCAGGCGAGTCGGGCTTACCGGCTAATTGATGCTGTCTTCCAACCCCATCCCCACCTTGACGGTCGCTATGAATCGATTGAGGAGGCCATTGGGGAGGCGATCGGCTGGCTGGATGGACTCGAGCCTGAGGCCGGTCAGGCTTCCATCGGTCTTGAGGTGAGCACCAGCAACGGCGACTGGCGCACCATCCGCCAACCGATGCAGCTGCTATGCCCGCTGCCGACGGTTTGATCCGGTGGCCCTGATCCGCTTTGCTGTGCGGGCTGTGCGCGTCACCGCCAGCACGATCGCGGTTGTGGCCCTGCTCCGGCAGGAATGGGTGGCCGCCGGTGCCTTTGCCGTCGCCTGGTTCCTGATCCTGGGGGCGCCCAGGCTGTTTCCCCTGCTGCAGGATCCCGCCGAGGTTCCATGAGCGATCTCTGCCTTTCTCAGCCTCAGGAACCCAGCAACGCTGTGCATTCCAGCCGCTCCTGGCTGGCATCGCGCCGCTGCAGACGCTGGCTGATCATGCTGGCCAGGTAGTCGGCGTCGTTGGCAACACCGCAGAACCGGCCTGAACCCCAGGTGTGCAGCCAGGGCAAACCAAGAAAATAGAGGCCTGGGCTCTGGGTCAGGCCACGGTCGTGGGCTGGTTGGCCGGAACCATCGAACACAGGAATATCAATCCAACTGAAATCACTGCGATAGCCGCTGCACCAGATCACCGCTGCTAGAGGCCGGCTGGTGAGATCAAGGCCAGGATCCTTACCAGGGCCCGGTTGCCAACAGGGCGAATAGGGGACCTCTTGCTCTGCTTCAAGCCCCTCCTTGGCGATCCAGCTGTCAATGCTGCTGCGGATTCGGCAATACACCGCATCGGCCTGATCGAGATTGGCCGCTAGATCATCATTAAAGCTGATGCGCTCCGCCGTGATGGACTGCAGCCGTCCATGCAGATGCATGCCTTCAAGAGCACGGACACGCAGGTCAATTTCACGCCCTCCATCCCGGCCGGTGAGGTAGTGATTGGTTTTCGTGCGCACAGCGCGCGGGTCTGGATGATCCGCAATCGGCATTGAGTAATAGCCCATGCGATCAAGCCAATCCACCACGTCCTTGCCGCGATAACGCCTGGGTGATCGGGGCGCCGAGCCAACACTCAAATGCACTTCACGTCCGTCAAGAAAAAGATCCTCAGCGATCTGAGCACCCGATTGACCACTGCCCACCACAAGAACAGAACCTTCAGGCAAGCAAGCGGCGTTGCGATAGTCACGGGCATCCAACTGAAGCGTTGAGGCGGCGAGACGGGGCGATTCAGCATGCCGGCGGGGGATGTGATAACCACCCGTCGCCACCACAACATGGTCGGCAAGAATCTCACCCTCGCTCGTGAGCAACCGATAACCAGGCCCGTTGTGGACCAGCCGCTGAACGGCGACTCCCTCTCGCAGCTCGGCTCCAACAAAACCCGCAAAGCGCTGCAGGTAGGAGACGATCTCCGATTTCACCATGAACCCTTCAGGCTCAGATCCGTCGTAAGGGAAATCGGGCAGCTGACATTGCCAGTTCGGGGTCACCAGGCAGAACGAATCCCACCGCTGCTGGTCCCAGGCGTAGCCAATTCTGTTTTTCTCTAGCACTAAAGGGCGGATGCCGCGCTTCTGCAGCGCATGGGCTACCGAAAGACCTGCCTGCCCTCCCCCCACCACAACCACATGGCGTTGCTGAACCTGGGAGGATCCATTCACAGGTGACGAGCCAGAACAACCATCCATAATCGGTGGCCCGTCACATTGGATTTGTAGTCAATCGCACAGAAGCGCCGGCGATCGAAACAGCCGCATCGACGGCACCACTTTGGTCGCATTGGCGACATTTCTTGATGCTGTGGCAGGGCGATGCTTCGCTCGCATCTGATCTCCCCAACGTTCATGCCTGCTGTCAGCCGTGCTTCCAATCAGCCAGGCGATTTTCTCGTTGACTATGAGGAGAAGGTCTTTCCCGATGTCAAAGCTGAGCCTGGTGAAAAAGCCCTGATCACCTTTCATACAGTTGCCTTCGAGGGCTCCATCGGCTTGGTCAATCTGCTTCAGGCCAGCCGACTGATCAACAAAGGTTTTGAAACCTCAGTTCTGCTGTACGGCCCAGGGGTCACCCTCGGCGTGCAACGGGGCTTCCCAAAGCTTGGCGATGCGGCCTTCGATGGCCATCTCAACTTCAATGCACGCCTGCAGAAGTTCATGGATCAGGGCGGCAAGGTGTATGCCTGCCGTTTTGCACTCCAAGCTCTCTACGGCCACGGTGAAGGGGCGCTGATGCCCGGAATTCGTCCGGTCAATCCACTCGATGTTCTCGACATCGTGCTGATGCACCGCAAGGAGGGTGCCTTCATCCTCGATACCTGGACCCTCTGATCAAACCAGGACCTTTGCCGTCATGGCCACCACGATCAAGGTTGCTGCAGCCCAGATCCGCCCGGTTCTGTTCAGTCTCGAGGGCTCTGTTCAGCGGGTGCTTTCGGCCATGGCGGAGGCCGCCGAGCAGGGCGTGGAGCTGATTGTTTTCCCGGAAACATTCCTGCCCTACTACCCCTACTTCTCCTTTGTGGAGCCAGCTGTCTTGATGGGGCGCTCCCATCTGGCGCTCTACGAGCAGGCTGTGATCGTTCCAGGCCCCGCCACCGAAGCGATTGCGGCGGCGGCTCGCCAACACGGCCTGCATGTGCTGCTCGGGATCAACGAACGGGATGGGGGTAGCCTTTATAACACCCAACTCTTAATCGATAGCGGTGGCGAGATCATTCTCAAACGCCGCAAGATTACCCCCACATACCACGAGCGCATGGTGTGGGGTCAGGGTGATGGTTCGGGTCTCAAAGTTGTGGACACCAGCCTTGGCAAGATTGGCTCCCTGGCCTGCTGGGAGCACTACAACCCCTTGGCCCGCTTCGCCCTGATGGCCCAGGGTGAGGAGATCCACTGCGCCCAGTTTCCCGGCTCGCTGGTGGGTCAGATTTTCAGCGAGCAGACAGCGGTCACCATGCGCCATCACGCCCTGGAAGCGGGATGCTTCGTGATCTGTTCCACCGCCTGGCTCGACCCCGAGGACTACGCCGCCATTACACCGGATGCCTCTTTGCACAAGGCCTTCCAAGGTGGCTGCCATACGGCCGTGATCAGTCCAGAGGGCCGTTATCTGGCTGGCCCCCTGCCAGAGGGCGAAGGTTTGGCCATCGCCGAACTCGATCGTTCGTTAATCACTAAGCGCAAACGCATGATGGATAGCGTGGGCCATTACAGCCGGCCGGATTTGCTCGGACTTCGCATCAATTCCACGCCGGCCACCCAGATGAGTGTCATGGGCAGCCCACCGGAAACACTCGAATCCCCGCAATGGATCGCCCTCAGCCAGGAGTTGATTGATGTCTGAGCTTGGACGTCTGGTCACGGAACTGCAGGTCCATGGTGTTGCCGACCATGCTCTGCCAGGCAACCGCGGCCGGCGGGGAGGAGCCGGCCCCTCTGATCACCGCGCCCTCACGATCGATGGCGCCACGGTGATGGTGCCCGTGTACAACTCGGCCTCCAAGGCGTCTCCCTACAGCCTCGAATCCGATGCCTCAGGAGCCGTGGCGCTAGCCACGAAGGAGGGCGACGCCTTGAGCAGCGTGGGGGTTACAGCGGAGCCGGCCTTCTACAGCCTCAGCACCGCCGATGGTATCCCTTACCGATCGATCGCCCTGCTCCACGGGCGGGACGTGCTGGCCACAACGCTGCTGCAAACCTGTATTCGCTTCCGCGACCGAAGCGACTCCTGCCAGTTCTGCGCCATTGAGCAGTCGTTGGAAGACGCGCGCACCTTGGTGCGAAAGACGCCTGACCAGGTGGCGGAAGTGGCTGAAGCCGCTGTGCGCCTCGATGGGGTCAAGCAGTTGGTGATGACCACGGGAACACCGAACAGCGATGACCGTGGCGCCCGTGTCATGGCCGAAACCGCCGCAGCTGTGAAACGGCGGGTTGCCATCCCGATCCAAGCTCAATGTGAACCTCCCGAGGATCCGATCTGGTTTGAGCGGATGAAGCAGGCTGGTATCGCAAGCCTCGGCATGCACCTGGAGGTGATCGAACCAGATGTGCGTCGCCGCATCCTGCCAGGCAAATCTGAGATCTCCCTTGAGCAGTACTACACAGCCTTTGAACAGGCCGTGGCCGTCTTTGGTCGCGGCCAGGTGTCCACCTACCTGTTGGCCGGTCTTGGGGATAGCGCCGAATCGCTGATCCAGTGCAGCGACAAGTTGATCGGGCTTGGCGTTTATCCCTTTGTGGTGCCCTTTGTGCCGATTTCCGGCACTCCCCTGGAACAGCATCCAGCTCCCTCCACCGACTTCATGGTGCAGGTTTATACCGCCGTTGCCGCCGGTCTGCGCGATTCAGATATCAGCGCCGAGGCGATGGCGGCCGGTTGTGCCAAATGCGGGGCTTGTTCGGCGCTGTCCCTGTTTGAAACCGAGCATTGAGATCATGTTTTTCATTGATCCCAGCAGCCATGACATCGGCCGCAGCCACAGCTCCTCACCGGCATCGTTCACACCGTCGGTGCGCTGGGGTATTGGTATCGACGCTGACGACTTCCGCCTTTCACCCACGGCTAGCTCGGATCGCTTCACCTTTCATTTGCTGAGGCCGAATTCATCGCTGATCAACGGCTACTGGGAGTTGCGCAGCGCGATCTTCTGCGAAGAACAACACCTGTTTGAAGCCACCGACCGCGATGAGCTGGACGATGGTGCCTACCCGATCACAGCGATTCACCATGGCTCAAGCCATGGCGGCCAAGTTGTCGGTGTCGTGCGCATCGTTGAGCAGCAACCCAGGATCTGGTATGGGGGCCGCCTCGGCGTTCATGCTGAATTCCGCCGACATAACCAGATCGGTAAAGGCTTGATCTGGAAGGCGGTCACCACGGCCCATGGCTGGGGTTGCGACCGCTTCCTGGCCACCGTGCAGATTCAGAACGTTCGTTTCTTCCAACGCCTGCATTGGTCATCCATTGACGAATTGGAGATCAAGGGCATCCGTCATCACCTGATGGAGGCTGATCTCAGCTATTACCTGCCAGCCCTGGAACGACGACCCCACGAGCTGAAGCTGGCATGATTGCCCCAGACTTAACGGCCCTTGTTGAACGGCTGAGATCGTTGAATGGGTTGCATGCCAAACGCGACATTCAGGCTCCAGCAGCTGTCTTTGGCCATCACCCCTTCTCTGAACTTGGAGTGGATAGTCGTCTCGGTGACGACGCTGCCGTGGTGCCTGCCCAAAGCGGTTCTTTACTATTGGCCTGCGAAGGAATGCATCCTGAGCTTGTGAATGACGACCCCTGGTTTGCCGGCTGGAGCGGTGTGCTGGTCAACCTCAGTGATATCGCAGCCATGGGCGGACGCCCCCTGGCGCTGGTGAACAGCGTTTGGAGTGCGGGAGAGCAGGCGGTGGCACCACTTCTTGCTGGCATGCGCTTCGCTTGTGACAAGTTCTCGATCCCGATGGTGGGGGGCCACACCAATAGCCAAAGCCCCTACACAGCCCTCTCCGTCGCCGTGCTCGGCGTTGCCGAGGGACCTGTGTTGTCGGCGAGAGCTGCTCAGAGCGGTGATCTCCTGGTGCTGCTGATCGATGGCGATGGCAGCTTTTACCGGCATTATCCGTTCTGGGATGCGGCAACCACGGCGGAACCTGCGCGGCTGCAATCCCAGTTGGCCCTCTTGCCCAGGCTCGCCCATGCAGGAATCGCCCGCGCCGCAAAGGACATCAGCATGGGCGGCCTTGTGGGCACGGCGGCGATGTTCGCTGAGGCCTGTGGTTTGGGGATCAGGATTGATCTCGATGCCATCCCGTGCCCACCGGAGATCGATGAACTCGCCTGGCTCAGCTGTTTTCCCAGCTTCGGTTTTCTGCTGGCGGTGTGCTCCGGTGAATTGAACTCACTGCAAAAAATGGTTTCAGGCCACCCCAACCTGATCTGCGCATCGATCGGCAGCTTTGAGGCCGATTGCCGCGGGGTGGACCTGCGGCAAAACGAGCAAACACAACAACTCTGGGACGGGACAACATCGCTCACTGGATTCGGCGCAGTGGCGAGCCCCTAGCCGCTGCGTTCTTCGCGTCATGAGCCATGCCTGAAGTGTTGCTGGAGCTCCACTGGCCTGATGGAGAAGCCAGCCGTTTCTATTCCCCATCCACCATCGTCTACGAGTTTCTGAAGCCAGGTCAAACGCTCACCATTGCTGAACTGGAGCAGAGGGGCCTTGCGGCTTTAAGCGAAGCCTCTGAGCGGGTGCGAGCCCGCTACGGCTTCGCCTGCACGCGCACCGATGAGGAAGCGAGCAAGCTCCAACAGCGCCTCGCCAGGTACGGCCGTACCGACACGGTTGAAGTGCGGGAGTTCAGCCATACCCATCACCCCAGCAGCGGCTGAGCCACCAGCAACACCAGGCTGCGGCTCTCCAGGGAAGCCTGGGCCCCATGGAAGGGCTGAGGCTGGTCTGGCAGATCCGCATCTTCAGGCAGCGCCGTGTTGATCACCTGGTGCCAGCCCGTGGCGCAGTGGGGTAGAGAGAAGGTCATGGGTTGGTAGTAGGCGTTCAGACCGCACCAGAGCAACGCGCCTTGCATCGGGTCCTGGAGGCTCCAGGCCAGGCAGTGGGACCAGCTGGCCCAGTCGGGTTGACCCAGCTCCACACCATGCCACTGGTGCCAGGGCGGTCCTCCATCGCCGGCCCGGCGCAGTTGACCATCCCCGAAGGGAAGTTCGGGGTTGAGCAGGGGGGCGAGCTGCCGCCGCAGGGCGAGCAGGCGCTGCAGGAAGCGTCGCAGGGCGAGGTCGTCGTCGTCGGGTTGCCAGTGCATCCAGCCCAGGGGATTGTTCTGGCACCAGGTGTTGTTGTTGCCCCCCTGGCTGCGCCGCACCTCATCCCCCATCAGAAGCATCGGCACCCCCGGCGCCAGCAGCAGGCTGGCCAGAAGGTTGCGGATCTGCCGGTTGCGCAGGGCATTCACGGCCGGGTCGCTGCTGGGCCCCTCTGCGCCGTGGTTCCAGCTGTTGTTGTGGTTGTCGCCGTCGCGGTCGTTTTCGCCGTTGGCCAGGTTGTGCTTGCGGTCGTAGCTCACCAGATCGGCCAGGGTGAAGCCGTCGTGGGCGGTGAGGAAGGTGATCGTGCGGCCCAGCGGTGCCGCCTGGCCCCCGAAGAGATCGGGGTTGCCGGCCAGCCGCTGGCTCAAGGGCCACACCGTTTTGTCATCACCCTTCCAAAAGCGGCGCAGGTCGTCGCGGAAGCGGCCGTTCCAGCCGGCCACCCGGCGGGCGGGGAAATCGGCGAGGCGATAGAGGCCGCCGCAGTCCCAAGGTTCGCTGATCAGCTTCAGGTCGGCCAGGTCGGGATCGGCCTCCATCGCCTCGAATAGGGGCGGCATGTCCAGCGGGGCCAGCTCCTCGCCACGGCTGAGGGCGATGCCCAGGTCGAAGCGGAAGCCATCAATGCCCAGCTCCACCGCCCAGCAGCGCAGCGATTCGAGGATGAGGTGTCGCACCAGCGGCCGGTTGGCGGCGATGCTGTTGCCGCAGCCGCTCACGTCCAGGTAGTCGCCGCGGGCGTTCTGGTGGTAATAGAGGGAATCGGCGAAGCCCCGCCAGCTCAGGGTGGGGCCGTTCTGATTGCCCTCGCTGGTGTGGTTGTACACCACATCGAGGATCACTTCCAGACCCTCCCGGTGGCAGGCCTCCACGAGCTGGCGCACCTCTCGGCGGGCCGCCAATGGGTCGGTATCCACGAGGTAGCCCGGATGGGGAGCCATCCAGCTGATCGGGCTGTAGCCCCAGTGGTTGTAGCGGCCGGCCGGCGCGTCCTGGGGATCGAAGGCCATCACCGGCAGCAGTTCGATCGCCGTGATGCCCAGATCGCGCAGCTGGGGTAGCACCGTGATCAGGCCCAACATGGTGCCCTGGCGATCCTCCGGAACCGGGCAGTGGGGGCCCTGGGTGAAGCCACCCACGTGCAGTTCGTAGATCACGCTGTGCTGCCAGCGGTGGCGGGGGCGGGGGGCTGTGGCGAAATCGAAGCGATCCCGCTCGGTCACCACGCCCTTGAGGCAGCAGGCGGTGTTGGGTATGGCCCCCACCGCCGAGCCCCGTTCATACCCATCCCAGCCGCCGATCGCCCGGGCACAGGGATCGAGCAGCACCTTGGAGGGGTTGAAGCCGTGGCTGCCGCTCTGTAGGGGGCCGAACACCCGGTAGCCGTAGCAGCAGCCCAGGCCGACCCCCTCCACCTCCACATGCCAGTGGTCGCCGGAACGGTGCCGCCCGTCCAGCTCGATCACCTGCTCGGGTTCAGTGGCGCCCCCATCGGCGAAGAGCAGCAGCTCCACCCGGGTGGCCAGGGGGGCCACCACCGAGAAATTCACACCAGCCGGGGTGATCGAGGCGCCCAGGGGCGAGGGTTGTCCGATCCGGTACGCCGGCAAGGGCCTATTGAGCTTTGGGGCAACGCTAATCCCCAGGTTCTACGTCGTCGGTGCGTGGCAAGACCGTTCTGGAATGGAGTTCAGGGATGGAGTGGCTGCGGGGGTACCGGCCGGGCATGCTGCCTGGATGGATCCCCGACCTTCCCTTGAGCCCGGCAGGCCACCGAGCGCCGTGCTGCCGGGTCTTTGGCTCTTCCCTCCCAACCGGGACAGCCAAGGGGGTAGTGCCTGGCTGCTGGAAACGCCGGATCTGGATCTGCTGATCGACTGCCCCGCCTTCAGCCAGGCCAATCTGGCCTTCCTGGTTTCGCGCGGGCGCCGCGCCGGCGCGGCAGGGGCGGGCCGGATCGTGCTCACCGGTCGTGATGGCCATGGCCGTTGCCGGCGCCTGCAGGAGCAGCTCGGCTGGCCCGTGGTGGTGCAGGAGCAGGAGGCCTACCTGCTGCCGGGGGTGGATCCCCTGCTCACCTTTGCCAGCGAATGGGAGCTCGCCCCAGGGGTCCGCCTGCTCTGGACCCCGGGGCCCAGTCCTGGGGCCTGCGTGCTCCACGCCCAAGGGCCCGGCCCGGCGGGAGATGGTCTGTTTTGCGGTCGCCTGCTGGTGCCCCTGGGGCCCGGATCCCTGGCGCCGCAGCGCCGCCGCAACACGTTTCACTGGCCCCGCCAGGTGGCCAGCGTGGAGCGGCTGGTCCGCTGGCTGCCGGCCGGTTCCCCGGGCTGGATCGCCAGTGGAGGCGGCCTCGGAGCTCTGCGGGGCGGCCGGATCGTGACCGGGGCCGCGGCCCTGCTGGCCAGCCTTCGGCCCGATCCCGGTGCGCCCAGCGACCCGCTGGCGGGGGGCTGAGGGAGGCCGGATGCCACCGCCGGGCTGTCCGGCTGCCGTGAAATCCCCGATTTCCTTGTTGCAGCCTGGCTCCAACCTCCATACGATTGGCGCGCTTCATTCTTGGCGGTCGGGCCATCTCCGACTCGCCTCCCCATCTCGACAAAGATCCCCAAGACACGACCGCCATCCGGAGGCCTGACAAGAACCATGAACAAAGCCGATCTCGTTAATCTCGTTGCGGCCCGCACCGAACTCACCAAGACCGAAGTCTCGCTGGTGGTTGATGCCGCCATCGAAACCATCATCGATTCCGTGGTGGAAGGCAAGAAAGTGTCGATCCTGGGCTTCGGCTCCTTTGAACCCCGCGAGCGTTCAGCTCGTCAGGGTCTCAACCCCAAGACCGGCGACAAGATCAAGATCCCGGCCAAGCGCGTTCCCGCCTTCACCGCCGGCAAGCTGTTCAAGGATCGAGTGCAGGGCTGAGCTCCAGCACACCGTCCACCAGCCGGAATGCGGTTCCACGGTCCTTAGGGGCCGTTTTTTCTGGAGGACAGTCGGCAACGAGGTTCGTTCCAACCCACCGGGGGCCAGCATGGAGTGCTGATTGGGCCAGCCATGGCGGAACCCTGCGGCGACGCCTCTGTGCCCTCGGGGCCGCCGCTGCCCCTACCGGCCCATGTCGCGGCCCTGCTCGAGGCCGGGGTGGCGAGCCGTGGCCAGGGCTACCGCGGCCGCTTCGCACCCTCCCCCACCGGTGCCCTGCATCGCGGCAATCTGCGAACCGCCCTGCTCGGCTGGCTTGAGGCCCGCCTGAAGGGTGGGGAATGGTTATTGCGCATCGATGACCTCGACGCCCCTCGCAACCGACCCGGGGCGGAAGATGCCCTGCTGGCTGACCTGGCTTGGCTGGGGCTGCTCTGGGATGGCCCGCTACTGCGTCAGAGCCGTCGCCGGGGGCTCTACGCCACCGTGCTCTCGGCCCTGCGCCGCGGCGGTGCCCTCTACCCCTGCCGCTGCAGTCGGCGGTTGCTCGCTGACATCTCGGCTCCCCACGGCCCCCTGAACGTGTATCCCGGCTTCTGCCGCCAGGGCCCCCGTCCGTGGGGCCCTCAGCAGGGCCGTTTGCCTAGCTGGCGACTGGGGCTGCCGCCGGGGCGGATCGAGTGGCGGGAGCGGTTTTCCCGGCCCGGTTGCCTCGATGGCCCTGCCGAGGTGGGCGACACGGTGCTGCGGCGGGCCGATGGGGTGATCGCTTATCACCTGGCCACCGCGGTGGACGAGCTGGCCCTGGGCATCAGCGATGTGCTGCGCGGTGAGGATCTCTGGTCGTCCACCGGTCCCCAGGTGGCGGTGATGGCGACCCTGGGATGGACTCCGCCCGTTTATGGCCACGTTCCCCTCTGGCGCGACGGGGGCGGCCAGAGGCTCAGCAAACGGGAGGGTTCCGAGGGGCTGGAGGGCTACCGGGCCCGAGGCCTGGATGGCCCCGCTGTGATCGGTGAACTGGCGTCGAGCCTGGCGCTGGTGCCTCCGGGCAGTCGGCTGACGGCCGTCGAGCTGCTGCAGACGCTTCAGCTCGGGGATCTGGAGCGTTGCGTGCGATCCCCTGAGGCAGAGGGCCGCGCTTTTTAAGGAAAGTTTCGGGATCAGAGCCCCCTTTAACCGCCACAGTGTGGAGACCAAAACAGGGTGAGATCCATCCCATGATTTCGAGCTTCACGTCTGAGCGCAGCGCCGAACTGGCGGTTGAGGCGGGTGCCAGCGGCGTTCGGGAGGCCCAGTCCTCGGTCGGGGCCGAGGTGGCGCCCATCGCCGCCTTAGCTTCCGCAGCGGCGCCTCTGGAGGCCCCCATTCCGATCGTCTGCCCCCACTGCGGTGGCAGCGGCATCCTGCGTATGGGCGACCAGCAGTTCCGCACCTGTCTGGAGTGCCTGGGCCAGGGGCAGCTGAACCGCACCGTGCAGCAGGAACTGCTGTTTCCTTCCCTCGGCCTCAGGGTTTCCGCTGCCCGCGCAGGATGAAGAACACGGTGGTGCCCACCACTGCCGCCAGGGGCACTGCGGTGAACAGGAGCAGGATCACGGCGGTCCAGTCGGTGTACATCGGCTGCGGGCAACGGATCAAGTCACCATTTCAGCAGGTGTCTTGCGCCCTGCGCTCTGGGGCGATGGACTGGAGAGCCTGCCGTGCTCGCGCCATGCCCCAACCAGCCTTTTTGGTCCACGGCCTTCGTCCTGGCGGATTCCAAGCTCGGCTATTCACCAAGGCGCTGCTGGGGCTGCTGCTGGCCGCAGCTTCCCCCATGCAGGCGGGGGTGCACTTTGAGAACTGTGTAACCGCCGCCGACGGCGCCATCACCTGCGACACCGTTCCCACCGGAAACACCTTGGCGGACGACGAGGCGGCCCGCTTCGGCCTGTTCGCCAACGCCAGTCCGGGCTGGAATGAATTCGATCCCTATGCCGGCTTCTAGCTACTAGCACGATTTCGGTGCTCACCGGGGCTGATGATTGCGTGGTGATCGCGGCGACCATCTCGGTGCCATCGGCTCAGGTTGCCGCGGTTGCTTACAGGAGGTTGCGCCCTTCGCTCCAGCGGTCCGGTGTGGGAGTAAGTGTGGAAGGAGAGGGAAATAAATGATGGCCCAGATCCTGAACGGCAATCCCAGCCCTTTCGGCCGCCAGGATGCGGCGAGGATCACCACGCCAGCCGGATCCACCATCGAGCCCACCTCCGATGGCCGCTATCAGGTGTGCGACGCCCGCAGCCACTGCCGCCGGGCTGACAACCTCTGGGAGGCGCAGCAGTTGGTCCAGTGGGCTGAGGTGCACCACCGGCCCGTAGATTCCGATCTCCCCTGAAGTGGATTCATTCCCAAACCGCCAGCCGTTCCCTGTGGTTCCACGCGCGATGCATTTCTGGGCTCCTGAGATTGATCCCGCCCATCCGATGGACTGCACGCAGCCCGAGCGCTATGTGCTGCAGCGGCTTGGCTCGGGCCAGTTCCTGGCCATCGATCAGCGGGACCAGAGCCTCAAGGATGTGGCTGATGTGGCGTCGGCTTATCTCTTCCATACCCACGAGGCGGCGCTGCGGGCCGCCAGCGAACTCAAGCGGTTGGGCAGCAGCGTCGATGTGGTGAAGGTGGAGTGAGTCCTGCAGCAGGTTCGCCCTGCTGCATCGGGATCGGAGCTCAAGAGGGGTTCTTGCAGAGCACCCTGATAGCCCTGAGGGGTCGGCGGGCTTTAGTCGCAGGTGCTGTCGGGCCGGCTGCCGGTGAGGCCGGTGAGGCGCAGCAGATGGGCCCGGGCCTGGTCGCGCAAGGTGCGCCAGCGGCTCTCAGGCCGGTTGTCGCCGGTGACTGCGGCCTGACCCGATACGGTCCAGCCCATCGGTCCGATCACGATCCGGGCGATGGCCAGGGTCCGCTCGAGGTGGGCGGGGCTGGTGATCATGGTGAGATTCCCCCGGCGGCGCATCGGCTCCAGCAGGCGGGCCAGGGCATCCACCTGACCCACGGTGTCACAGCCAGGCTCGAGGCGGACGATCCGGCCTTCGTCGCTCGGCCATTTCCTCCGGTTCATGAGTTGCTGGATGTTCACCGCCTGACTGGAGGGTCGGCCCTGGAGAACCAGCAGCGAGCCCGGTCTGTCCTTCCAGAGGGCCAGGGCCATCACCGTGCGTTCGGGATCCTCCACGAACACCGAGATCACCTGCATCGGTTGCGGGGAGGAGCCTGAGCGACCGCTGTGGAGGGTGCTCAGGAGAGGGGCGATCGAGGGCCAGGCCAGCCAGAGACCGCCGCCGCCGAGGCCGAGCAGCAGCAGGGAATGGCGGCGCAGCATGGCCGGGATCCCGGTGAAGGAGGCCTGGAGCTCGCGCAGCGGCCGTACGACGGCTCGCTTCAAAGGCGACCGGGAGCGCCGTCGCCGCACCTTGACCCTGTGGGAGCGAATGCGCTGGGGGTTCATCGTGTTTGGCTCCCCTTGCTTGGGTCCACGGGACCCATCTTTCGGCGCCCTACCGGTCGCCTGCAGCTGGGTGGGCGGCCACCGTAAGCACGAGATTGCCGCTCTAAGCCCAACGAGGCGCCGCAAGTAGGAGCTTGATTCTGGGCTTGATGCAGGCGATTGATCCTGGGCTTGATGCAAGCCTTGATGCAGCCAGGGGGCCCGCGGAGGCATCAGGATCGAGGGATGACAGCAGTTCTGCCCACCGATTCGGCCCTGGCGGCCTTCGGATCCAGTTTCACGGCCATCACCTTGGCAGAACTGGGTGACAAGACCTTCTTCATGGCCCTGATCCTGGCGGCGCGCCATCGCCCCCGCTGGGTGTTCATCGGGGCCTTCGCAGCCCTGACCTGCGTCACGGTGATCTCCCTGGCCCTGGGCTTCGGGCTGCGGGAACTCCTGCCGCAGGGCCTGATGCCCTGGCTGGCCGCCGTTCTGTTCTTGGCCTTCGGCGTGAAGCTACTTCTCGATGCCCAGGCGATGGGCGCCGACCAGGCCCAGGAGGAGGCCGAGGCGGCGGCGGAAGCGGTGAACGCCGCCGAGAACCTGCATCCGATCGCCGAGGGCTGGGCCGTGATCCGGGAGGCCTTTGCACTCGTGTTCATCGCCGAATTAGGAGATCGCACCCAGTTCACCACCATCTTCCTGGCCGCGGCGCCCGCCTTCAGTTTTCTGGCTCTGCTGGCCGGCAGCCTGCTCGGCCATGGGCTGGTGACGGGGCTGGCGGTTGGGGCGGGCCGCTGGATCGGTACCCATCTGCAGGAGCGTCTGCTCTATCGGCTCAGCGGTGGACTGTTCCTGCTCTTCGGATTGGCCGCCTTGCACCAGGCCCTGGGCTGAAGCGATCCACTTACTCCAGGCGCCGCAGCGGCCGCCGCAGCATCGCCGGATCCAGACCCTCCCGCAGCGCCAGCACCAGACCGGCGGCCTCGGCGTAACTGTTGGCGCTGATCACCTCCAGGCCCAAGGCCTCGCCGCTCACCTGCAGCAGGCAGGCATTGCCAGCCACCGCGATCAGGGGCACCCCCCGCGCGGCGCAGGCCAGCACCGCTTCGCCGCCGAGGGCGCCGGCTGGGGCCACCACGGCCCCGAGGGAGCTCGCCTCAAGTACGCCCCCGGCCCGCGTCAGCTCCTGCCCTGGCCCGAAACGGCCGGCCGGCCAGCGCTCAGGCCGCCCCGGCCAACCTCCAGCCGTCACGTCGCCTGGCCCCAGCGGCAGCAGATCCGGCGCCCGGCTCAGGCCTACCAGCACGCAGGGCAGGAAGGTGTGGCCCAGCTCCTCTGCCGCCGCCCGCGGATCGAGATCGGGATCGAGGGGCAGGGGCGCGAGGGCCGGCGCATGGGCGCAGGGGATGCCGAGATGGCGCACCAGCAGATGGCTGATCACCGCCTCGGCCCCGGCCAGAGCGTCAACGCCGGAGCCGGCGCGGTAGGCGACGAGGGCCTCACTCTCAGGGTCTTCGGGGAAGCGGGCCACGGCGGCGATGGCGGTGGCGCCAGCCGCCACCAGCTTCTCGCCGGCGCGCAGCAAGGCATCGGGCCGCTCCAGCGTGCCCCAGCTGCTGCCGCTCGGGCCCAGGCTCAGACCCACCCCCAGGGGCACCTCGGTGTTGACCACCGGACCGATCGAAAGGCCGAGGGTGGCGCGGCAGGCCTCGGCCGCCTGCAGTTGGCGGGCGCGCAGCTCCGGTTCGATCCCCGCATCCAGCAGCAGCCCCACCCGCCGACCTGGCA
Source organism: Cyanobium sp. (assembly GCA_014191755.1). Taxonomy (GTDB): domain Bacteria; phylum Cyanobacteriota; class Cyanobacteriia; order PCC-6307; family Cyanobiaceae; genus Cyanobium. The sequence continues at coordinate 7,728 of BJHE01000024.1, read as the reverse complement.
CCGGCGCCAGCGCCAACTCAGCGGCGGCGAAGCGATCGAGGGCCCAGCCCTCCACGTAGTGGATGCGGCGGTCGCTCCAATAGAGGGAGGCCCCATTCATCACATTGGGATGGGTGATCAGGCAGCCGCTGGCCGCCGCCAGCAACCGCGCCGCCGGCAGCCCATCGCCGGCATAGCCGCCCACGACGCAACCCACGCCGGTGGGGATCACCAGCAGGGTGGGCAGGGGCGGGGTGGCGCTCATCAACTCTCCTGGGACTGGTGGGCCTGGCTCACCCCCACCCCTTCGAGCTGCAGGCCCCGCAGCGGATCCACCGCCGTGATCGCCCAGCGCAAGGGTTCAGCACTCGGGCAGCCAAGGCCCCCGAGGTGGGCGGCGATGGCGGCGCGCAGGGCAACAGGATCGGGCGGATCGAGCCGATTGGACTGGGGCGTGACGCTGGCAGCCGGACCCTCAGGATTAGGTGGTGCGGTGGGTCCGGCGGGGTGGGGCAGCCAAAAACAAAACGGCACCAGCACAAGGGCAGACGTGTCAAGCGCTGGCGGCTCTAGCCCCGGTGGATCGATCTCTCCCTCCGGCCCGGCGGATTCCTGGCTCAGCACCCCCGCCACCTCACCTGCGCCTCACTTCTGGTACTGGCCGAACTGGGCCTCGTAGAGGGCATCCTCCTGGCCGGCCAGCAGCTCCAGGTCGCTGAGCGGGTAGCTCACGCAAAGCAGGGCATACCCTTGCTCCCGCAGTTCCGCCTTCACTCCCATGGCATCGGGCTGGTGCACGCTGCCGCTGGTGAGGCGCGCGGCGCAGGTGGTGCACACCCCCGAGCAGCAGCTGCTGGGCAGCGGCACCCCGGCGGCCTCGGCGGCGGCCAGCACGGTCTGGTCGGCGCGGCAGGGGAAGCTGTGGCTGGCCCCATCGAGGCTGGCCGTGATCAAGAAGCTGGGGGTGTCGCTCACCGGAATGCCGTGGTTGGAAGCCATCCTCCCTGAGGGGTGGGCAGGGGCCAGGGAATCTTTCCATCCCAGCCCTAGATTTTCAGCAAGTGTTGCACCGGCCATGGCCGATCGATCGGCGGACTGGGTGGATCAGGCCCTGCGGGATCTGGAGCAGGCGGAGCAGTCGATGTAAGCTATTTGCCGCACGTGCCATCACCGAGTGCATCTGCGCTGCGTATGCAAGACGCCACTGAGGTGGTGGCACAGGCTGCGAGCTGGGCCGCAAATCAAAAACATGCCCAACCGGACCTGCTGGTCGTGGGGGTGATTGGCTCTTACGGCCGCGGCACCGCGGGCGTGGGCAGCGACCTCGATCTGCTCCTGGTCCTGCGGCACTGCAACGAACCCATCTGGCAGCGGCTGCGCCGCTGGGACACCAAAGATCTACCTCTGACCAGCGATCTCTTGGTTTACAGCCTCAGCGAGTGGCAAACCCTGCCCCAGTGGAACCCGCGGCTTGCAGAGGCGTTGCGCCAGGACACCCTTGGCTGGGGGATCCGCCGCCCTGAGATCTTCTGCGACTGGTGTGTTCATGGTGCAATGACATGAAGCTTGGCGAATTAACTCTTGTAGGGTTTAGGGTCTCTAGTGAGAACGCTCAGATTGGATACTGCTGCATGGGCACCAATAAAAAAGTCAGCTAGCGGTTTTTGCCTGGTTCCGCCACGTTGCCGATACAGTGCATAGGCTGTTGCTGTGAGCGATACTGTCGCCCAACGTAACTGGGTTCTCAAGGTTGCATAAATGTCAATCATTGGATCCAAGGCGGCAATATCGGGTCCTGGGATCAGCAGCTCTGAGTAGATGACGATATTGACGTGTAGTCGGTAGTGCTCACTGCGTGATTGCAACTGCTCAATCGCCCATTGATGCCAGGAACTGGACTCATCGATACAGTCAATCGATACATTTGTATCGACAAGGATTCCTTTTGTCCCATCATATTCGTCCAGGCTGGTGAGAGCCACGGCATGTTGAGGTATTGGAAGATTCGTCGCCGCGAATGAAATTCATAATTTCGTCGGCACCGAGTTGTCTGAACTCTGCATTGAAACTGTCGCGGACTATCGCTGCTGCTTCCCTCAACTTAGCCCTGCGATCTTCTTTGAAGCCAGTGCCCACAGGCGTGATGACGATCTTGCTGCCTTCCAGGCTGAAGCTAACCTCGCTACCTGGCGCGACGCCTGCAGCGTCGCGAATGTGCTTAGGAATTGTGACTTGGCCTTTGTCGGTGACGTGCATCGCCGCCTCACAAGTGGGAATGTGAAGTTGGAATGCAACCGCGTTGAAGGCTTTGGGTTGGGGATCCGCCAACATGAGATTGATGGCCCTTGGGCTCTTGCGGTGGAAACCACTCTGTTCTCAACGAACTGGACTGCTGAGGCCACCTTTCTTAGCGCCTGCGGGGGCTGCGCCAGAGCCAGTCCCGCTGCCTGTGTCTACAGGTGGGAAGCGAGGCTTGAAGGGCTTAGCGGCGCTGGGTTTGCTCGGGCCAGCTGGCCCGAGGTTCAGCGGCGGCGGCGGTTTATACACCGGCTTGGTGGGCAGGGCCAGGGAGCCGGGGCTGGCGGCGGGAATGCCGAGATCGCGGGCGATCGAGGCGCCGAGCTGCTGGAACTGCTCTTGTGTGATCAGGCCCTGCTCCAGCAACGCGGCCCCGAGGGCGAGCTTGCTGCGGCGCTCCTGCAGGGCCGCCAGGCGGCCGCAGCCCTCCACAGCGTTTCCTCCGAAGGGGATGCTCAGAAGCAGACCGCCTCCCAGTTGGGAGGCCTGGGCAATGCCGCCGAACGAGGAAGAGTTGCTGATCTGGGTGGAGGTGCTGGGATTGGTGCTGAGTCCGGCGACACTGAAGCTGGGGCGTGCTCCCTGGGTGTACCGGCAGCGCACATTGTCTTCAGTTTCGATCTCGATGGTGGGGCCGTTGGTGTCCCGAAGACCGGGCCACACCTGCAGCTGCTGGGCGGCAGCGTCGGGACCATCCAATGCGGCAATGACAGCTAAACCAACCAATGCGCAGCAACTCCCCTGGATTCGAGAGCGTCCCATGGGAGAATTAGGGAGACGAGGAATAGCGCTTGCAGGCCCGCGTTCTCATGCTCACCTGGCCCATAGCCCCTGAGCTATTCAAGGCCTTGGCTTCACTTTTAGTGACCGAAACGGCACAGACTGCCCACAGCGCATCGGGATTAAACCGAATGAAGCTTTGTCGGGGGCGATTCCCACCCACAGTGAGCTGATCCGGGCTGGAACTAAAGTTGTTGGGGCCGAGTTCGACCCCATTCTTGTCTATACCGACAATCTGAAAAATGGTATTGGCACCCGGGTTATTCACCGTGATGCGTGCTGTTGAGCCGAGAGGCGGCTTAGTGAACCAAACCGCAACGGCAAGCAGGGAGGGAAGAACAAGCATGGCCAATACCTATACAGATCAGTAAATGCAGCTAAGGGTGGTGGAGATTGCGTAAAAACCGGGAGGCAAGAGTCCATTCGGCTCGCCAATACTTGCACGCAGGTTTGGAGTCAAAATAGATGGGCCAATCCCTAATCCAGTGCCTGCAGAAGTGGTCGTGGCGGTGATGGTCTGTTCGGGATTAAAAGAGGGGTACAAACCCAATGAGATGCTTGCAGTAAGATCGGACGGAGCAGAGGCAGGTTTCTGGGAAAAACTAACAGGAGAGAGACTGATCTGTGCGTAGTTGTTTTGATCAGGATTAACTAACTTGCCTCCCTGGGTGGTGCCGGTCAACTGTCCGGGACTAGCAGGCGTCAAGTTGATTTCAGCACCTTCAACCGAACATGCGGCAGGGATGGTGCCCGAAGCTCTAATCAGCGATTCCGCGGCTCTGGACGGACCAGCAGCAAAAAGGGAGAAAGAAACACAGCCAAGAGCTAGAACGAAAAGTTGTTTCATGGAAGGAAAATGGTGATAGTAGAGCAGAACTCCACCGGTCAACATCTTTTCTGACTGAAAACCTGCCCCCATTGCAAGCACACGCCGGCGCTTCCTACCTCAAATGGACGAGGAACTGCCTCGATTTGGTATCAAGCGATACCGGTGGCGAGGGATCCGGCGGAATCGAGGCTCGGCTACCAGAAGTTTGAGTCCAGCAAACCAAGTCCGGCAGGCCTCCGCTGCTCTTGGCCGCCTGGAACCGCCGAATCTTCACAAGAACTCAAGTATCATACCCCCCCTTAAGGAGGGTATTTCCAAGACCGGTAGCCGTTTGGCGCCTGAGTGTTAGTAGGTTGTTGAAGTCGCATACATGCCGCATGCGCCAGCCCGCGGTTTGAGTTGTGCCCCAATGGTTCTTCTTGCTCATCTTCGCCAAGCCGGCCTGAAATTACCGGTTTCGACCAGCTGGTTGCAGAGCAGCGGCGTAAGCATGAGGGTTGGTATTGTGTCAGACCGGCCGCTGACGGTGGCCGCCATTGATCACCTGTTTGGCTGGAGCAAAGGCAATGTGGTCTTCATGGATACCAGCCCAGCCTCCGCCCTCGAACACATCCATCAAGACCAGCTTGGCATTCTTGTGGTAACGGCGGATCTGGGGCAGGGGGAGTCGGGGATCGTCCTACTGGAGCAGGCGCATCAGTTAGCCAAAGATCTATGCAGTATTTTGATTGTTGATTGCATCCAGCATGATCTCAGGCTGGCGTTTCGATCCAAAGCCAAGGCCGTGATCAGCGAGCAGGAGATCTTCGCGCCAGGAGATTGCCTGGCTCAGCTGATCCGCGCCCTGGCCCTGGGCAACACCTACCGCTCGCCGCAGCTCAAGGCCTGCATGGTCCGCCCGGAAGCAGGCGAATGCAAGCGTCTGGATGAGGTGATGTCTACCCCCTGCCTGACCCAACGCGAAGCTGACGTGGCCGCCCTGCTGTTGGAGGGCCATAACGACAGGCAGATCGCCGCTGGCTTAGGCATGGCCTACCAGACAGTTCGGGCCCATGGCCGTTCCCTGCGGCGCAAATTCGGCGTCTCCCACCGCAGCCAGCTGGTGCTCCGGTTGCTCGAACATCGCAAGGATCTGCTGCCGCACCGCTTCCCAGGCGGCATTAATCCGCCAGCACGCTGATCACGGTGCTGGCTGTGTAGGTGCCCGCTGGCAGCGGTTGGGTTGTGGTGCTGTAAAAACGGGCGCTCACGCTGGCCACAACAATTCCACTGTTGAACGGTGAGTTCCCAACTTCGTTGGTGGTCGCGCCGATCAGGAAGCTGCCGTTGGCGCTGAGCATGATTTCGGCGCCCACCGCTGATGGATTCACCCCTTGCGGCGCAGCCAACTGCAGCCGGCTCAGGGCCAACTGGCTGGGCACGTTGGCGGCGATCTCCACGGTCTGCTGGTTCGCCACCGTTAACAGGCTGCCGTCGTCGCTCAATGTCGGCGGTTCAAGGCTCTGATTGGGCCTCACCACCACCGCAACGGTATCAGGCACCGTGCCGGAGGCGGTGATCGTTGCGGATGGGCTGGCCTGAAGGGCGGGGGCGAACAGCAGCGCCAGCAGCAAGCCGCCAAAGCTGCTGGCACCGTGCTGGCAGAGCTGGTTCAGCCAAGGGGACGCAGACATTTAGGCACTTTATGTCAGCCTGCGCTGGCGGGGCTATTTGCACCCGATCCAGGCGCACCGAGTGTAACCCATGTCCCTCCCTGAGTCGATCGCGCCTTAACTTAAATTACGAGTGATTGTGCCGAGTCCTTGCTCGCACTGCCCAGCCCCCTCAGCCTGCACCTGACCCTCACAGCCAGCCTGCGGCTCACTCCCGACCAATTCGCTGAGCTCTGCGCTGCCAACCCAGACGCCGTGATGGAGCTGGCCGCCGACGGTTCCTTGATCACCATGACGCCCACCGGCGGCGAAACAGGGGCCCGCAGCAGCAACCTCTGCTTTGAACTGCAACTGGCAGTGCGGCGCAGTGGCCAGCCCCTCAAACTCTTCGATAGCTCCACAGGCTTTCGCCCCAGCGACGTTGGCCCTCCCCCGGCTTGAGCGCCCTGCGCCGCAAAATGACGACCTCCCAGCCCAATGGGGCCAGTCTGTGCTGGCTGCTGATCCCGGAGCAGTGGGCGGTGGAGGTCTGGGTGCCTGCGGGCGAAGCTGCGGACGTTCGCCAACGGATGGCGCCGACCAATCAGATCGTTGGGTCTCCACTGTTTCCGGGGCTGTTGATCGATCTGCAGGAGGTCTGGGCAGTTTGATGGTGGTTAGCCCAGCTCCTGCCAATCCGCCGGATGGGGCGCCAAGTACTCCGCTGGCCCCCCTGAGCTGGCGGCCGGAGCGGTGAGCACCAGATCCAGGCTGATCGAGAAGCGGCTGTCGTTTGGATCCTCGTTCTCGAGCACGGCGTGATCCACACTCGCCGGAAACAGCAGCAGCAACCCAGCCCGGGGTGCCAGATCGAACCAGGGCGCATTCCACTGGGCCGCAGCGGGATCATCGCCGCGGATCGGGCCCCCATGACCCACAGCGAGCCCCGCCACCAGCTCGTTGACCTGGCGGGGCGGGAACAATCGCAGGCAACCACAGCGGCCACTCCCATCGCCGTTGAGGTAAACCACCGCGCTCAGATGGGCGTTGGGATGGTGGTGGCGCCCCACCACCTGGCCCACCTCACTCACCACCGGCCAGCAGCGCTGGATGTGCAGTGCCACCCGGCTCCGATCAAACCCCAGCCGCTCCAGATAGGCAGCCGCATGGCCCGTCAGGGTGGTGATCAGCGGCGCAAAGGTGGGATGGCGGTGTAGTTGCCAAACACCATTGAGATCGCCGGTCCATGCACAGCCGGGGTCGGGATTGGAGCCAGCCTCGCCTTGAAGCTCCCGGATCGCCTGCATTTGCAGGGCCACATCCAGGGGATCAATCGGCAGCTGCACCATCCCCAGGGCGAGGGGGAACAGGGCCTGGAGCTGAAGGGCGCCCCCAGGCGCCGGGGGCTCTGGGTTCGCCATCGGTTTCCGTGCTTGTGCGACAGCATGGCGCAGGAAGGCTTCTGGGCTTCTCACCCGACCTAACTTGCTCTGATCTCGGGGTCCTCAGCCATGCCCTCCTGCTCCTCCTCCTGCGCCGCGGCGGTTGTTGCCGTCTCGCTCCTGCTTAGCGGCGCCGGTGGCAAGGCCCAGGCCCAGGCCCAGAGCCAGTGCCGCTTCTTGATGCCGATCGGCGGCACCGGCGAGCCGGCGGTGCAGAAGCGCATCAGCCCCGATCGGCTGGTGGGCCGCACCAACTGGAACACGGACTTCGCAGTGGACCGCAGCTTCAGCAGCTACCGGGTCAAGCTGCAGTCGGCTTCCACAGGGCGAGGCACCTTCCCCGTGGCGGTGTTTCTGCGGTTCACCGATGGCAGCAACCTGCAGCTCGTGAATCAAAACCTCACCTTGGCCCCCCAGGAACAGCGCAACCTGGGACCCTTTCCCACTGTCCCCGGCAAGCGCACCAGCCAGGTGAATGTGCGGGTGGGAGCGAGCAACATGCCCGGCTCCACGGGCTTCAGCTATCGGGTTTCCGCCGAGGGTTGCCTCTGACGGCCCATCAGGAAACGGAAAAGGGCCCAATGAAAACTCCCCGAGGAGCTTCATAGGACCCGCTTCGATCAATCCGAGCGGAGGCTTAATGAAGCGCCCCACCCTCGCTGTGGATCACATCGCCGAGGCACCACCCACCACTTCCAGGATCTCCTGGGTGATGGCGGCCTGGCGGGCCTTGTTGTAATCCAGCGTCAGCTTCTTGGCGAGGGTCTTG
>BJHE01000023.1 GCA_014191755.1 Cyanobium sp. | reverse complement strand
CTGATCCGCTGCAGCTCCAGATGACCACCGGCGGCGACACCGGCGCCTGTTGCATCAACCGATGCATCCAGAACCAGAGATAGCAGCTTGGCGTTGGCACCAAAATTGATCGACGGCTGCGCCGTTGCCTGCGCGGTTGTTAACTGCTCACGCCGTAAGGCAAAGTGGCCCTCAACCGTCAATAGATCTTCTAATTCGATCGTCGCGTCACCGCTGACAACCAAGTCAACGCTCTGCGCTATATCGAGGTTGACAACGTTATTGGCATCGATCGTATTACTATCGAAATCAGCATGAGCCCAGTTCAGCTTTTGCTTACCAGCACTAGCTTGGTTCAGGCTCACTGCACCATCGCTGATCGCCATCGACAGCGGATCGACATTCAGCGTCAGAGCGAGATCGGTTGCCTCCAGGCCCAGCCATGAATCACCTGCGTCGTTGCTGATCCGTAGCAGTTCCAGATTGCCGCTGCCTGCAGCGCCCAGTCCCGTTGCCGCATCGATTGAGGCGTTCAGTTCCAGGCTTAGCAGCGTTGCATTGCCAAACTGCGACTCATAGCGGGCATCTGTCGTGGTTAACTGCTCACGCTTTATGGCAAATCTTCCTTCAACACTGAACAGATCTTCGAATTTGATCGTCGCGTCACCGCTGACTATGAGGTCGGTTTCGGCATCGATAGTATGAACATCAACGGAGTAACCACTGCCAATAAAGACTTCGCCGTCACTGCCTGAATTCCAATTAATTTTACCTTTTTGAGTAGTACTTGTGCCCTGCTTATATGAATTAAAGGTAGCTGTGCCGTCGTTGATCGACATCGATAGCAAATCTACATCAAGGCTTAGTGTCAGGTCAGTGGCTTCCAAGCCAATCCACGACTCGCCTTGGTCATTGGTAATTTGGATCAGTTCTAGATTGCCAGCCGCTTCAACTCCATTGCCTGATGAATCAACGGAGGTGTACAGCTCAAATGCAAGCCGTTTTGCGCCTGAGCCAACGTTAACTCCGCCATAATTGGTATAATCGGAGATCGTGTTACGCTTTAGAGCAAAGCTTCCCTCTACGGACGAAAACGTAAGGCCATCATCGCCACTGATTAAAAGTAAACCTTTGCCGGAGAGTTCGTAGGAGTCGGCTGATATGTAATTATAGTGCAGAAATTCAGTAGCCGAACCATAGTCGAATTCAATGATTGCGCATAAATCGGTCAAGATGGCCTGAATTTCAGCAGGCAAGCCTGCGGGAATGGGAGAGGTAGCTGGTCTGAGATATTCTATTTCATCTTCTGAAATTTGATCGTTAACGCCTAAGCCCTCCTTGCTAAGGAGCCACCGCTGTCCGGGCAACAGGGTGTCGGCCATCAAGCCTTTATTGTGTTGATCATTATGGTCAAAGCCAAGGCCATGACCAATTTCGTGCATCACGGTTGTGAGCAGATCGATCCTGCCCCAGGCAGCGCTATCCTTGTATGCCTTTAAAAGATTCGATTGATCTGTTACTTGATATTCTGAATCGGAGTTAGCAGTGCTATCGATATACCAACCATGGCCAGCAGCGTCATCATCAATGGTAATGACATGGCCTTGGATCTGTGCTAGAGCGTCATTTGGAAGATTTTTTATCTGGTAGCTAAACTTATCCAGGTCAGCGCTGTTAGAGGCGAGCAAACCATCCCAACGACTTTTAGCCTCTTGAACAAGGGGATCAAGTGACTCTACGTTAAGGTGAGTGGTGCTCTGGGTAAATTGACTCTCCTTGCTTGAGCCACTTAGCGATGGATATTCATTGAAACGAACTGAAGTTAATGGCGTCGTTGTAGCTTCAACGCTTCCTCCAGGAATGCTAAACAATGAGGCTGATCCACCTGTAATCGGATCGATCAGTGGGCCAACCGATTCTGTCCAGGAAGATTCACCACTATAAGAGGCAAAATTTATACGTTCAATGTTCGACTGAATGCGACTATCTGCAAATACCACTTGTCGTTTTGCGACTGATGGCGGGGGTTGGTTATAATCCAGAAATGTTATATTGTCTAAATAGGATCTTGGTACGAGTGATGTTGTCTGCCAGTCTTCTGCTTCTGCGTCATTGCCAGAAATGGATGGGGTTTGTATGGCGGTTGATAAGCTATCAGCTGCAAGGCCAGTTGCGTCGATTCGATAAGGAGACCACCAGCTGGGGTCTGTCGAAGGATCCCAGTTGATTCCGTACTGTGATTGATTATATTCAGTGTTTTCCAAGAGCTTGAGGTGGTCTATCCTTCGTATTGTAGGGCAACATGAGCTAGAGCACCGTTGGCAGCCGGTCGATCTCCCCCACCCGCCAGTTACTCCTTGGCCACTGTTTCAGGCCAGCCCGGCCGAGGCCGCCCGCGGCGGCGCAGCCGCGGTCGGTTTACCATCTCCGCAGGGCAGCTAAGGACCTTCTCGGCGGCTCATTTTGGCGGGTTGACGGCGATGTCGGCACCGCGTTGTTGTAACAGTCGCTACTGGGCGAGCGGATCGTGTCTTCGTTTAAAGGCAACCGGGTGGTGTCCCTCGATGGCTGCCCTAGATGCTGGTCGAGCGTCAAGCTGGGGAATCTCGACCGCGACAACACCAACGAGAACGTAGAGATCCGCTCGCTCTTGCAGCTGGCGCGCTCGCCGGAGTCACAGCTTCAGGGGCTAGCCAGCTGCCCATCACCCGCCGCTCGAGCTCCGCATGCACCCCCTGCGAGGCGCGCCTTCCCCAGGCCGTGGGTCGAACCGGTGCTGCCCCGGGGGGCCGTTCTTCGACAATCAATGGCAGCTGTTCAGTAGCAGCTGGCCACCTGCTTCCGCCTTGGTAGCGGCGGTGACGGCAAGGACCTCAGATGCGCATGCGACCCGTCAGTGACGTTCTGTTGCAGCAGCGGGGTGCGGTGTCATGCAGCCTGCGGCCTCCCATTCCGGCCGCAGGCTCCGGTGGCTGCTGTGGCTCGCCGTGCCCTGCAACGCGGAGCCCAGCCGCCGCCCTTCAACAATGAGATGACACCGTTGAGCCCGCCCCGCGCCCTTGGGACCTCCTCCCGTTCAGCCTCTGCTGTCCTGGTCGGCCACCAGCAGCAGACCGCCCATGATCGCGAGGTTCTTGAACAGCTGAATTCGCTCCACCTTGTCTGCCAGATCACCGTGAAACAGCACGGTGGTGGGCACCAGGAACACCAGCAGCAGCACGGCTCCGAGTCGGGCTTTCCAGCCAGTGATCACGAGAGCCGAACCCACCGCCATCAGAGCTAGGGCCATCAGCAGGAGCAGGGGAGCCACTGGCAGTCCCTTGGCGGCGATGGCGCCGACCACGCCGGCAAAGCCCGTCAGTTTGCCGATCACAGCATGGATGAACACCAGGCACAGCAGCACCCGGGCGATGCGGTGCAGCAACGAGGGCTGGTGGCTCTGCTGGCTCATGAGGATGCGTGATCTGCTATTGGACTGATGTGCCCGTTGACCAAGGTGACCACCGCTACCGAGGCCATGGTGTCCGGTCGATGGCCGCTCTGCGATGACGGGCCGCACTCTGGTGCTGCTGGCGGGATTTCAGCCGATCAGGGCCGTCGATGCAGGCGAAGATGCATGCCATCACGGCGCTGCGCTGCATAACTTTTAGCAGGACCCATTGTGGGGTTTTGTATGGGTTATGCCAGACAGCCTCGGTCGCCTTGGTTTACCGCAACGCAGCGTTGCCTTTGGTCTTGGGTTCGGGGATGGTGTAGCGTTGATTACGTGCCTAATTTTTTGACCAAATGACCAGTCAGCTTCTTTTCTACAATGATGTTGCGCCTATCTCGTCAGAGCGGCACCGCGACTGGCATGTGCGCGAACTGAAGGACTATTCATTTGCCAATAAGGTGAATGCCGTGCCGTTGATGGCGGTGGAGTTTCTCAACGCTTCCTCTGATTTTCCGATCGTCTTCGCTGGCGACGAAGAAACCGTGACGCCCATGCTTCTGCTAGGGATGCGTAAATCCGAGAATGTGTTCATCGGCTCAGATGGTAGCTGGGAGGGCAAGTACATCCCCGCCTTCGTTCGCCGCTATCCCTTCGTGTTTTCCCGTTCTGAAAATGGTGAGTCTTTCTACCTCTGCATCGATGAAAGCTACCCCGGTTTCAACCAGGATGGCGAAGGCCCTGCGCTGATCGGTGAGGATGGAAAACCCAGCGAGTACACCGATCGCGTGCTTGAGTTTCTGAGCCAGTACCAGTCTGAATTTCAGCGCACCCAGGCTATTTGCAAACAACTCAAGGATCTCAATCTGCTTGAGCGCAAGAAGGTGGATGTCACCCTTCCGGATGGCAAGCAGTTGTCGCTTACCGGTTTCTTCACAGCGGACCGTTCCCGTTTGGCGACACTTTCTTCCGATGCCATTGTGGAGCTGGTGCGCAGCGGAGCCTATGAGCTGATCTGCCATCACCTCGCCTCCCTGCGCAACTTTGAAGCGTTGCGTGATCGCAGCAGCGATGCCCAGCCGGCGGGTGATGAGCAGGAAGCCACGTAGAGCCATTGCTTGTGGCGATGTGAATAATCGATAGGTGAGTATTTCCAGATGCTCGCCCTTTTTAATGGCATAATTTCGACTATGCGCACAGCTGTTGCGATGGTTCAGTTCGAGGCTTGCATGCCCCCAGCAGCCCACGACTGAACCCGAGCAGACACCACCCCATTAAGACGTCAGGGCATCTCCCTAACCCGCGAACCGCCGACCAGGGAGCCTGGTGGCTCGCGGAAATGCCGCCGGGCTGATTCATAAAAGAACAGATCAATGCCGCGGTAACCCCGACCCTGCACCAGCTCCAGTTCCCTGCGCATCTGGGCCGGATCCTTGGGCTGGCTCTTCAGGCCCGCCAGCAGCCCAATCCGCACCGGCACCCGCACGGCCGCTGCCGCCAGGCTCGGATGGCCCAGCTCCCGCCCCAAGGCCGCCAGGTTGTCGCGGTAGATCTGCACCACCACCTCATCCACCAGCCCCCGCCGCACCCAGCTGCTCCAGTCGGCCAGGTAGTTGCTGTAGGAAAACTCCTGGGGATTGGGCGACACCGACATCCGCACCGCCGGGCAGGCGCTGTTCATGGCGGCGCGCAGCCGCTCCAGCAGAGCCGTGACCTGCTCAGCCCGCCAGGCGATCCAGGCCGGCTCACCGGGAGCGGGGCTGGGGTTGCGGCGGCCGGCATCGGTGGCCCGCCAGGCCGCCAGGGTGGCTGGGTCGTAGCCGAAGCGCACCGGATAGCCCAGGTGGTCGTCGAACTGGATCGCCTCCAGCGGCAGCTGGGTGCAGGCATCCACCACCAGGTCTTCGAGCAGCTGCTGCACCTCGGGCAGGATCGGATTGAGCCACACCCGGTTCAGCCCCGGGCTCTCCTGCCAGAGGCTGGAGCCGCTGGCATCGCGCAGCAGCAGATCGTCGCGGCCCACCAGCCAGGGGGCGCCGGCCGGGGCCATCAGGCCGAATTCAAACCAGCCCACCCGCTCCAGGCCAGCCCGGCCGAGGGCCGCCAGCAAGGAAGCCGTGGGGCCGGCTGTCGTGGTGGGGGGCAGCAGCGGGTCGGTGGGAATGGCGAGGCGATTGCGGGCTGGCGCCGGACTCCAGGTCACCACCCCGGCGGTGTACAGCGGCAGAGCCGCCCGGCGGAAGCCGTTGTGGCGCAGGAAGGCCAGGGCCCGCTGCGCCTCGGCCGGGTCGTGCATCACGGCACTATCGACCGTGGTGAGCCACACGCCGAGCGCCGGCTCCGGGGTGGACGCGCCGGGGGCGGGGAGCCCGCCGGATAGGGGGCCGGGGAGGGGGTTGGGGAGCGGACCGGGGAAGGGATTGGGTAGGGGCCCGGCTGGCGCTCCACTGGCCGGAGCTGGGGCGGCTAGGTCGCGCACGGCTGATGGGTTGGAGATGGGGCGGGGGTTGAGGGCGGGGGGCGGTGCGGAAGGCGGTGCGATCGTGGTGCCAGCCGTGCTGCGGGGCTGGCCTGCAGCCGCCGCCGGGCTACGCCCGGCCTGCGGGGCCAGCAGGGTGAGCAACAGCAGCAGGGAGCGGGCCAGCTCTGGACGCAACGCCCAACGAGCCGCCCCCTCCGAGCACCGCCTGGGGCTGGAGGCCGCCGGAGCTGCTGGGGGAAGAACCATGGGACGGGCGCAGCTGCGGGCCAGGACGGAATCACCGCACAGATGGCAGCAGGATGGCCCATGGCGGGGTGTTCCGGCTCGCTTCAGCCGGTATCCCGCAACAGGCTGGGGACGCCAGCTAGCCCTAAGGTCCTGGCCGATTCCCAAAGCTGGGAGCGGGTGGGCACTCTCCGGATCGCGCGAACGAGCAACGCAGGGATCTCGGCGCCGATCACCCTGAGGCTGTCGCCGCAGGCCCCCTCCTGGCCACCCCCGGGAGCACGCCCGTGTGGATGTTGTCATGGCTTCCACGGCGGATCTGGCCGCCGTTGTGGATCTCGCCAGCGATGACGATCTGGCCACCGATGAGGATCTGGGCGCCAATGTCGATCTCGCCACCGATGGGGATCTGGCCAGCGCTACAGAACTCGCTGCGGATCTCACCCTGGAGCCCGCGAGCGGATCGAGGCGGAGCCAAGCCTCAAGCGGCCCGCCGGGACGGGGTAACGGCCGCTCCGCCAGGCCGAAGGGATGGCACGCCCCAGCGCCGGGCCTTTGGCCGCCGAGCGGCTGGCTGCCGAGCAGCTGGCCTCCGCACGGCTAGCCGCGGGGAGAGCAGGCGGCGAGCGCGCTGGCGACGGGCGGCAGAGCGCCTGGGGGCCCTGGCCCTCGCCCTTGCCGTGCCCCTGGCCCAGATCCCCGCCGCCGCCTACGGACCGGCATACCGCTTGCGACAGAGCCCAACGGACCCGAGCTGCCGGCGCCAGGGCGAACGCCACTTCGATGTGATCGTCTACGGCGACGAGCCGGCCGGGGTGATGACGGCCCTGGAACTCAGCCGCCAGCTGCCCCGCCTGGCCGGTCTGGCCAGGCCGCGCATCGCTCTGCTCACCCCCTCCGACCTGCGGGCGGGTCTGGGGGGCACCATCGCCCGCTCCGGCCTGGCCTACCTCGATCGCAACCAGGTGCCGCGCGACATGTGGGCTGTGCTGCCCCCCTTCGCTCCCTCCTCCGATCTCTACCGCCGCTTCCTGCGGCTCACCGGCGTGCAACAGATCGCCGTGGATCCCCGCCAGGCCTCGCGAGCCTTCCGGCTGGCCCTCGCTCGGGCGCGGATCACCCTGCTGGCGGGTGTGGAGCCCACCGGCACCGAGTTGGAGCGTGCTGCCGCTGCCGATCGAGGAACGCCTCAGGGGGAGGGGAGTGAGCGCCTCTGCGTGATCGAAACCGCGGGCCATGGCCGCCTCGGCGCCGACCTCTTCATCGATGCGAGCCTCGGCGCCGACCTCGCGCATCGGGCCTCGGTGCCCTTCCTGCGGGGGCTGGGGCCCCGCGGGCTCTCAAGGGAAAGCATCTCCCTGGGCTGGATCTTCGAGGTGGAAGGCCTCTCGATCACCCAGCTGCGCAACCTGGAGGAGCAACTCACCCGGCGCCTGCTCGACCGCCGCGACCGGGAAGCCCAGCACTGGCTGGTGAACTGGCCCGCCTACCGCAACAACCGCCAGCGCCTCCTGGCCGACCTCATCGACCAGCGCGGCAATCCCCTGCTGCTCTATTCCGCTACCAGCGACAGCGCCGACCAGCAGAGTCCGGCCCTGAGCATCGCCGTGCATGGCGAGCAGGGGCTCGCTCCCGGCCTGCGGCGTGCCCCGGCCCGGATGGATGCGGCCAATGTGGCAATCCTTCCCGATCGGCTCAGCTTCAACGCCCTGCTATTCCGCAACAGCGCCGATCAGAACCGCGAGGTGATCGCCCGCCACGGCCGGCCGCTGGGCTGGATGGTGCCGGCGGCGGCGGATGTGGAGAGCTTCTTTCTGCGCCATGGCGCCCGGCGGGTGCACTGGATGCCGGAGCTCTACATCCGCTCCGCCGACCAAATCGCCCACCCCCGCATGGCCCTGAGCGCCGGCCTGATGGCCCGGGGCGGCGTGCCCCGCCCGGAGGCCCTCGGCACCTTCAGCTATCACCTCGATTTCCGCGGCGGCATCTCCGCCTACGTGCCGCCCGCCAAACCCACCTTCAACTTCGGCTATCGCCACACCCTGCCGCGGGAGGTGAGCAACCTGGCGGTGCTGGGGCCAGCCAGCGGCTTCGGTGGGCTGGGGCAAGGCGCGGGGCGGATCATCGAGCTCAACATCTCGGTGGGCCAGGGGCTGGCGATCGCCTCGGCCCTGGCCTTGTCACGCCGCCTTCCCTTGGCGGCTGTCGATCCGCGCGAGGTGGCCCGGCTGATGCCGGCCGGCTTCGCCCCCTACGGCCGGCCCTCCGGCAGCACGGCCTTCAGCCTCTTTCTCGGCCGCCTGCTCTACCAGCTCGAATCCTGGTTTCCCCGCTGGCCCTGGGAACCCCGGTGGCACCGCCCCCTGGCCTCCTGAGCCAAGCTGTCCAATCGATCGGATCTCCTTCAGCATGGTGCCAACCCCGTGCCGTTGCCTGCTGCCGCCCCCATGCCCGACCTGTTCACCCCCCTAGCCCTCGGTGATCTGGAGCTGCCCAACCGGGTGATCCACGCCCCGCTCACCCGCTGCCGCGCCGACGACGACCACGTACCCGGCCCCTTGGTCGCCACGTACTACTCCCAGCGGGCCAGCGCCGGTCTGCTGATCGCCGAGGCCACGATGGTGATGGAGGGCAACTCGGCCTTCTGGCACGAGCCTGGCATCCATTCCCAGGCCCAGGTGGAGGGGTGGCGACTCAGCACCGACGCGGTGCATGCCGCCGGCGGGCGCATCGTGCTGCAGCTCTGGCACGGCGGCCGGGCCTGCCATCCCCTGCTCAACGCCGGCCGCCAGCCGGTGGCTCCGAGTGCGATCGCGATCACAGACGATGAAGTGCGCACCCCCGCGGGCAAACAGCCCTACGCCGTGCCCCGCGAACTCGCCGACGATGAGCTGCCAACCATCGTGGAGGGCTTCCGCCACGCCGCCCGCAACGCCACCGCCGCCGGCTTCGACGGGGTGGAGGTTCACGGCGCCAACGGCTACCTGCTCGATCAGTTCCTGCGGGATGGCAGCAATCACCGCAGCGGTCGTTACGGCGGCCCGATCGAACACCGGGCCCGGCTGCTGCTGGAGGTGATCGATGCGGTTCGCCAGGAATCCCCCCTGGTGGGCCTGCGCCTCTCGCCACTGAACAGCTACAACTCCATCGCCGACAGCGATCCGATCGGCCTGATCACCTGGCTGGCCGAGCGCCTCAACGGCTGCGGGCTGGCCTACCTGCACCTGATGCGCGGCGACTTCGCCGCTAAGCAGCATGGGGATGTGCTCACCCCCGTGCGGCAGCACTTCCAGGGGCCCCTGATCGCCAACATGGGCTACACCGCCGCCGAGGCCTCGGCCGCGATCGGGGCCGGCCTGATCGATGCGGTGGCCTTCGGGCAGGCCTTCCTCGCCAACCCCGACCTGCCCGCCCGCATCGCCGCCGGGGCGCCCCTCCAGGCGGCCGATCCAGCTACCTTCTACACGCCGGGGCCCGTGGGCTACATCGACTACCCCACCCTGGCCGAGCTCGTGGCGGGCTGATCGCCGCAGCTCAGCCTGCGGGCCCCACCGCCAGATGCTGGCGCCCCCCCAGCCGCTCCAGCCAAACCAACACCGTCACGGCATGCAGCAGCACGGCGGGCCAAAGGGAGCCGCTGACCTCATACAGCACGGTGGCGGCCACCCCCAGCAGGGCCGTCTGTAGCAAAAAGCGGGGATCGTGGAACACCCGCTCGGCCCGGCGGTACCAGAGCCGCCCGGCCAGGGGATGATAGAGCACGAACAGCCCAATGCCCAGGGCGCTCCAGGCCAGCAGCTGCGGCCAGGGCATGCCTTCGCCCGGGTGGGGCAATAGGGCCCCCCGGAACACCAACTCCTCCCCCAGGGCGGGCATCGGCAGCAGGGCGGCGGCCGCGCTCACCAGGCGCCGCGGCCGGGGCCAGGGGTGGTGTGGCTCCAGGAAACCGGAACCGAGGCCCAGGGCCAGGGCCACCGCCGCATAGAGCGCGAATCCCAGCAGGCAGAGGCCCACCTGGCGGGCATCCAGGGGGGCCAGCAAGCCATCAGCCAGGCGGCGCTGCAGCTCCCCCACCAGCGGCAGGCGGCCCAGCAACAGGGTGGGCGCGAGGGGTTCGTAGCGGGGACTGGCGCCGGGGATCTGGTTGGTGCGCAGGATCCACAGGGGCGCGCCGCGCTGCAGGAACAGGGCCGCAAAGGCATCGTGGCCGCGGCGAGGCAGGATCGAATGGAGGCTGAGCAGAGCATCGAGGGGGCTCTGACCGCGCTGGAAGGGGCGCACAAGCGGCCCCACAATCGGCCCCACAGGGGGCCTCGCAACCGGCCCCGCAGCAGGAGCCGCAGCCGAGCCGGGGGCACCCACCCCACTGCCCACCACACCGCCCACCCCGGAGCCCGGTCCGGCCCGGTCCGCCGCCCGCAGGGCGGTGGCAATCAGCTCCGCATTGCCGTGCCAGTCGGGGCGCACGATGCCGAAGGGCACCAGCACCGCCTCGATGGCCCGCTTCAGGGATTCCCCGCCAGCATGGCTGGCCGAAGGGGAAGGACCTGACAACAGGCCCTGGCGCAGCAACTCCACCGTGGTCCAGAGGGCCTGGGCCGAATCCTGCACGCAGGAGGTGGTGGCCGTGACCGCCGCCACGCCGCGGCCATCACCGCTGCGATAGCGGGCCATCATCACCTCAGCCTGGAGCCGCAGCGCCGCCAGCAGCTCTGGATCCTGCCGCACCAACACATCCGAGATCGGCCGCAGCCCCAGCCAGCCCCGCTGCAGATCGCCGCTCCAGGCACTCCATTCCTGGCTGCCGGCCACGATCCCATCGGGATTGTTGGCGTAGATCTGGTGGTAACGCAGGTCGAAGCGCGGCTCACCGCCAAAGGGGTCGGCGATCACCTCCGCCTCGCCGAAGGAAAAATGGCCTGTCACGGTGAAGCCCGGTGTGGGCTCACCGCCGGGCCCGCCGATGCCGCCGAAGGCGTGGATGAGCAGGGCATGGTCGCCGATCGCCCAGGGCCGCGCCATTCCATCGGGCTCAAGGGCGGTGCGGCGGAAGCTGCCGCGCCGGTTGGCCGCGGCGTTCCAGTTGCCCCGGGCGATCTGGCCGAGGCCCGCGGCGGTGCCCAGCAGCTGCCCATCGGGGCTCAGCTGCACCAGGGCCTGGGGCAGCAACGCCTGCACCGTAAACAGGCCATCCGCCGCCGGTGCCCCGTAGACGGTCCATCCCTCGGCGCCGATCGGGTGGTCGAGCAGACCGGTGGTCTCGAAGAACCGCCGCCCATCCCGGTTGGGGGGCTGGCTGGGGATGCGCACCGTTTCCTGGGGCCCCCGATAGCTGTGGCTGCGGGGGTCGTAGTGCCGCACCACGAACAGATCGCCGCCGGCCCCCTCCCTCCCCTGCAGGGCCTTCACCAGCCGCACCCGGGCCATCCAACGCCCTGTGATCTGCACCGGCGGAGTCGGGATCCGCAGCACCGGCCCCTCCCCAAGGGCCGGCTGAGGGGCGCGGAGGCCGGCGGCGGCAGCCAGCTCCACACCCTCCAACCGCACGCTGAGGTCGTCCTCGGGGCGGGCACCAGCCAGGGACTGGAGCGGCCCGACTCGGGAGCGGCCATTAAGCCGCCAGGGCACCACGTTGCCCTGGGCCGCCAGGGAGCGGGCCTCGGCACCGAGGTGGATGTCCGTGGTGAGCAGCCCCACCAGGGCCCGCAACCGGGGCTGATCCGACCAGGCCAGGGGAAGCCGGCGCCCCACCAGGTGGGCAGCGGCGGCAGGAGCCTGCTCCACCTGCAGCCAGACCCAGTCCTCAGCGCTGGCGGCGGCCTCGGCCGGCTCCGGCAGGATCAGCCTGCCGATCCAGTCGGCGTGGGGCCTGTAGAGAGCCTGATCGGGGCGGCGATCCAGCGGATAGAAGTCGGGCCGGTTGAAGGGAGCCCGTTGAACCAAGGAATAGGACGAAACGGCGACCCGACCCGTTCTGGGTGGCGTGGTGGAGCCCGCCGGGAGGGAGCCCGGAAGCAGCGAGAGCAGGGCTAGCGCCAGCAGCCCCCAGGGCAACGCGGCACGCCAGCCACGACGCGTCGGAGCGCCCCTCGATGGGCCTGACCTCAGCCGACCCATGGCGCGGCGCTCAAGGGCACGGGATCGATCGGGGAAGGGGTCACGGGTGGGCCGGGGCAGAGGAGCGAATCTGAATAACGATCCCAGGGGCCATGCCAAGAGCCAAGAGCCCAGAGCCCAGACCTCGACAAGGGCTAGCCTGTGGATCGCTAATTTGTCGGCAAAGACGCCAGTCGATGTACAGGCGCACCTACGGCATCCTGGCTGCTGGGGTGATCGCCACCACCGCGGTTGCGGTCATTTTCAATCAGTCC
This sequence comes from Cyanobium sp., assembly GCA_014191755.1. Lineage (GTDB taxonomy): Bacteria > Cyanobacteriota > Cyanobacteriia > PCC-6307 > Cyanobiaceae > Cyanobium. The sequence goes on along the minus strand of BJHE01000023.1, from coordinate 21,191 downwards.
GTCCAGTTACAGGAGGCGGTCCAGCAGCGACGCCGCCTTGAACAAGCCGCCGAACGCCTCTGCCGGGTTCTGGAGGCCTCCCGGCTTTTGTTCGTGCAGGTCGCTGCCGGCACGGGCGAGGCCCGGCAGGTCGCCAGCCGATCGGGCCAGCTGGGCGGCTTTAGGGCCCTTGGTCTGAATCCCACCCCGCCGGCCGATACCCCGGGGCGGCAAACCGGAATCGAGTCCGCCATCTCCCCCGGAGCCAGCCCTGTCCCCGCGACGGGCCGCGCGGTCGAAGGGGATGGACAAGGGCGAGAACGCCTGGCCGAACCGGACATCATCTGCCTGAGCGACAACCGCCCGCCCCAGGTGCGCGTGCTGGCGGATCCGGTTCACCGCAACCTGCTGAGGCTGGCCCCTGTCCCGGAGCCGCTGAACCTGGAGTGGCCGCGCAACCCGCTCGCTGGGGCGCTCGTTTGGCCCCTGGGAGGCCTGCTGATGATCCTGAGCGGCCTGCTGGCCTACCGGTCGGAACGACAGGCCCGCCGCCAGCACCAGATCCTCAACCGCCTCTGGCAGGACCGACAGACCGGTCTGCTCTCCCGCACCGCCCTCGAACATGACCTGCAGGATCCGGCACTGCTGGACTCAGCTGGGAATGGCCCACCCTGCCTACTCACCATCGTGACCCTGAGGCTGCTGGAACGCCAACGGGCCTTCCTGCCCGACGGGGAGATCGCCCAGTTGTTCCAGGCGGCCTGCGAGGCCGTGAAGCACCATCCCGGCTCCGGCCCGCGGGTGCGCTGTTATCGGGCCTCGGAGACGCGCCTGGCGGCCATCCTCACCCGTTGCGGCGATCACCCGGGCCTGCAGGTGATGGGGGGCAAGGAGCCGGATCCCGATCAAGACCGGCTGCTGCTGTACGAGCTCCAGAGCAGCGTGAGTGCCGCCATTCAGCGGCAGTTCCAAGGGCTGCTGCGCGACGACGACATCGTGGTTACCGGTCAGCGGCTGCGGCCGGGAACCGAAGGGGCCACCATCCTCCAGAACCATGGCTTCGGGGAGATCTTGGCCGCCGAAGCCGGATCGAGCATCCGCCTGATCGAGGCCAGCGACGCGAGCCAGGTGCGGCAGGCCAACGCTATCCGCGACGCCCTGCGTCAACTCCGCAGCGAGGATATCGATCTGCACGTGCAGCCCATCCTGCTGCTCGCCAATCCCGGCCAATTCGGCCTTGAAGTGTTGATCCGATTCCGGACGCCGCTGCTGCAGGAACAGCCGACCGGGGAACTGATCCGCATCGCCCATGAACTGGGCATCACCCACCAGATCGACGCCCTGGTGATCGCGCGGGTGGCCGGCCTGCAGAGAAGCCTGGAGGCAACCCCCTTACTGCGCCAGCGAATCGACTACCTCTCAATCAACATCAGCATTGATTCGATTGCCAGCCCCAGTCGTCTCGACCAACTGATCGCTTGTCTGGGCGAACACAAGATCGACAGTTCGCGCATCTGCCTCGAACTCACGGAAACCCCCGGCCGGGGCCAGCACAGGGACAGCGTGAATGCCGCCTCGGAACGGCTGATCAAGGAGCTCAACTTCCGGATCCTGATCGATGACTTCGGCTCGGGTCTCTCCAATTACCAGCGCATTTGCGCCGCCTGGTACGACACCATCAAGCTCGACATCGATCTGGTGAAGGGGCTCGGGGATTCCTTCCGCATGCAGCGCTATCTCGGTTCCTTCATCGACACGGTGCATGCCCTCGGTAAAACCGTGGTGGCCGAGGGCGTGGACGACCATGGCGACCTTGCCGCAGCGATCCGGCTGGGCACGGATGGGCTGCAGGGCTACCTGATCGCCCGGCCGATGGAGTGGAAGGCCGTCGCGGGCTTTCTCACCGACTCCCCCTGGAGTTCGGCCGAGGCGATCGAGGCGATGGTGACCAAGCTCCGCTCCTCCGACCGTCTGCTGGAGGCCCCGGCACCGGGCGCTGATGGCAGCGGCGGCGTGCCCCTGGAGCGCTATATCCTCGACAAATGGTTCGAGTTGAGGAGCTTCGAGGAATTCCTGCTGCTGTTCGTGAACGAACTCAAGAGTTGGGGCCTCGACATCCTGAGGCTCTCCCTGGCCTTCCTGCCGGATGATGCTGACATCGATTGCAGTCAATATGTCTGGAATCACAACAAGCCCGGTGAGGTCACCACCCAGCGCATGGACCGCTCCTTTCTCGAGCGCGAGGAGCACCTGGCCAGCCCGCTCCACCACCTTGCCACCAAGGTTAAGCTCTTCCGCCAGCGGCTGGGCAGCCAGCGGGAGGTGCTGTTCCCATTCCTGTCGAAACTGAAAGAGCAGAACTGCAACGACTATCTCGGTCTGCGGCTCGATTCGCGCGGCATCTCGATCCCGGTACTCACCATCGCCCTTCGGGGTGCGAGCAGCTTCAGCGATGAGCAAATCCAGAGAATCTGCTCGATGAGCAGCCTGCTCAGTCTGCTATTCTACACCTTCGAGAGTAAGCGGGCCAAACATATGGCCCTGCTCGATCCCCTCACCAACGTGCCCAACCGGCGCAGCTTCGATTCCTTCCTCAGGTCCCAGGTCAACGCCGCCAAGCTGAACAACGACAGCCTTGCCCTGGCCCTGGTCGACATCGACGGTTTCAAGCAGGTGAACGACACCCTCGGCCACGCTTACGGCGATGCCTGGTTGAAGGAGGTGGCCAAGATCCTCAATTCCGACCGGCGCAGCAGCAGCGATGTGGTGGCCAGGCTGGGCGGTGAGGAGTTTGCCCTGATCCTGCCCAAGGTCGACGGCCCCGAGGCCCTGAGGATCTGCGAACGGCTGCGGCAGGCGGTGCTGCATACCCGGGTGCCCGGCCCCGACGGTGGCGAGGGCATGCCCCTCTCGGTGAGCTTCGGGGTGGCGCTGTGGGATCCGGAGTCGTTTCCAGAGTGTGATGGCGACCAGCTGCTGCAACTCGCCGATGACTGCCTGTACGAGGCCAAACGCCAGGGCCGCAACCGGGTGGTGAGTCGGCAGGCCGCCGGCTGACCCCTGGCGCTTCGCTGCCGCAGCCCCCCCTGCAACCTGGCCTCGCCCGCCGGATCAAGCCCCCTGCAGCAACCGTCGCCGCACCCGGTCGCTGAGCTCCTCCCCTAGCAGGGTGAGCAGGGCATACACGGCCACCAGGGCCAGCAGTTGGTCCCAGGCGAAGCTGCTGAGGCTCTCCAGCAGTTGGCTGCCCAGGCCTGTGGCCCCCACCATGCCCACCACCACGGTTTCGCGCAGCAGCACATCGGCGCGATAGGCGCCATAGGCGAGATAGGGACGCGCGATCGCCGGATAGCGCCCATAAAGCAGGGCCAGCCGCGGCCCAACGCCACCGCTGGCGAGGGCCTGTTCGTTGGCGGGCGACCCATCGGCCAGGGCCTCGGCCAGCAGGCGGCCCAGGATGCCGGCGTTGTGCAGGCCCATGGCCAGGGCTGCGGTCACCACCCCCGGCTGCAGCAACAGCAGCAGCAGCAGGGCCGTGAGCGGTGGCGGCCAGAGCCGGGCCAGGGCCCAGGAGAGCCGCACCAGCAGGCGAGCCGGCGGCCAGGGGGCGCTCACCAGCAGCTGCAGGGGCGGCAGTCCCACCGCAAGAACCGCCGCCAGCAGGGTCAGGGCCAGGGTGCCGCCGATCAGGGCAGGCCAGGGCAGGGCCAGCAACTGGCCGCCATCAATCCAGCCACTGCCGCCCACACCCTGCAACGGCTGCCAGGCCAGCAGGGCGCGGGGATCCACCCCCAACGCCCAGGCGACCCCGATGCTCAGCGGCAACAGGGCGGCCATGGCCAACACCATCTCCCGGGCCCGCACCCCCACCCCGGCCCGACCCCCGCCGGCCCGGCTCAGCCCGAGCCGGCGGGGCATCAGCCAGCGGCGCCGTAGCCGCCCCAGACCTGTTTCCAGGGCCAGCATCACGGCCAGCAACAACCAGAGCCCCGTCCACAATTCGTGGAACTCCAGCGACTGCAGCGTGAGCTTGAGGTCGGTGCCGAGGCCACCGAGGCCGAACACCCCCAGCAGGGTGGCGCTGCGCAGGGCGCATTCCAGCCGATAGCCGCCGTAGCTGAGCAGCCCCGGCAGCAGCGGCGGGCCTAGGGCGGTGAGCAGGGCCGCCGGGGCCGGAGCGCCAGCGAGCCGCAGGGCATCGAGGCGGCCGGTGTCGAGCCCGTCGAGCAGGTCCGCCACCACCCGGGCCACCAGGGCGCCGAAGGGGATGGCGATCGCCACCACCGCCACCACCGGCTGCAGGCCCACCAGCTGCAGCAGCAGCAGGCCCCAGAGGAGCTCATGGATGGCGCGCGGAATCGCCAGCAGGCGCCTGATCAGTCCCGCCGGCCAGAGCTGGCCCCAGCAGCTCCGCCAGAGCGTGCGGGAGCTGGCCAGCCCCAGCAGCAGGCCCAGCACCAGGCTGGCGGCCCAGCCCAGCAGGGCCATGCCCACGGTGGTGGCCAGGCCGGTGAGGGCAGAACGGAGCACCAGCGGATCGAGCGAGGGCGTGACGGCTGCAAGGGCGAACTGGCAGAGCAGATCGAGGCCGCCGCCATGGGCCAGAAAGGGCAGGATGCCGAGCAGCGGCAGCAGCACCAGGGAGGGCAGCAGCACCAGCAGGGGGACGGCCGGTCGCAGCAGGATTCTTCGCCCAGCTCCCCCGTTGTGCCCGCTGGCCGCGCCCTGCAGCGCTGGGGCCTCGCCGCCGCCCGTCATTGGTCCGGGGCGGCCCAGAGTGGGCGCGCTCCAGCGGTTGGGGACGGATCATCTGGGGCGCCATCTCTCAAGCCATCCCCCGCCCCATCGCTCTGCCCATCCGTCTCGCGTTCCATCTCGCGGTCCTCGCCGCGGTACAGCTCCTGCAGCAGGCCCCCCGCCGCCCCCTGGAGGGAGGCCGCGGCGGCATCGACCACCACCCGGCCCGCTCGCAGGCCGATCACCCGATCGAAGCCCGCCAGCAGATCAGGGCGGTGCAGGCTGAGTAGCAGGGCCCGGGGCGGGGTCGCCTCCGCCAGCAACAAGGCCAACAGGGAGGCGGCCAGACGCGGATCGAGGCTGGCCAGGGGTTCATCGGCCAGCAGCAGGGTGGGGTCCTGGCGCAGCAGGCGGGCGATCGCGACCCGCTGCCGCTGGCCACCGGAGAGGGCCGCCACCGGTTGGCCCAGCAGCTCCGCGGCCAGATCCACCCGGGCCAGCACCGCGGCGTTGGCGGCGGTGTCGAGGGGCAGCAGGAGGTTGAGCAGGGCCCGGGGCCAGCCCCAGGCCGCCAGCCGGCCGGCATTGAGGTTCTGCTGCACGCTGAGCTCATCGATCAGGCGCAGGTCCTGCCAGAGGGTGCCGATGCGGGCCTGCTGGCGGCGGCGGGCCCGGCGGGAGCGGGCGGGGGGTTCGCCCTGCCAGAGCACCTCTCCGGAACTCGGGGCCAGCAGCCCGTTGGCCACCGTGAGCAGGGTGCTCTTGCCGGCGCCGCTCGGGCCGAGCAGAGCCACCCGCTCGCCGGGCTCGATCACCAGGTTCACCCCCTCCAGCCTCGGCACACCGCCGCGGCCGGCCACACTCACCCGCCGCAACTCCAGCAGCGGCGCCGCGGCCATCAGCGGATCTTGCCGATCTGGCGCCCCACCTGCTCGATGCGGCCGTAGGCGGCGGCATCGGCCTCGGTGAACTGCTGCGCCCCGAACAGGGCCAGGATCTGCTTCTGCTGAGGATCGCTGGGCCGCCAGGCCAGGATCGCCGGCTGCAGCTTGCTGGTGAAGCCCTTGCCGAAGCGGGCGTCCAGGTCGCCCTGAGCGATCCAGTGGTAGTCCGGGTAGCCGGGACTCTTCCAGATCGGGATCACCTTCTCGCGGCTGGCCCTGCCGTCGTGGAGGCTGGTGCGCCAGACCTGCTCGTTCACGACACCGGCGTCGTAGGCCCCACTCGACACCAGGGCGATGGTGGTGTCGTGGCTGCCACTGAAGCCGGGGGCGCCGCCTTTGAAATCGCTGAGCTTCACGCCGGCCTGGGAGAGGAACCACTGCGGCATCAGCCGGCCAGAGGTGGAACTTTCCGAGCCGAAGGTGAAGCGCCGGCCCTTGAGAACCACCAGCTCCTTCTGCTGGCTGATCGGCTTGATGCCGCTGCGGGCATTGGCGATGAAGATGCTGTGGAAGTTCACGTCGATGTCGCGCTGGGCGATCACTCGGGCGCCGGGCTTCTGCAGGCGGGCCTGCACGCCGGTGAGACCGCCGAACCACACCAGATCGAGGTTGCCGGTGCGGAAGGCGCTCACGGCGGCGGCGTAATCCACCACCGGCACATAGCTCACCTTCACCCCCAGCTGCCTGCTGAGCTCGGAGGCCACGAGCGGGTAGAGGCGGTTGAGTTTCTCGGGCTTCTGGTCCGGGATGGCGCCGATGCGAAGCACCGGCTGGGAGGCGGGCTGCTGGGCACCGGCCGGCGCCGGGGCGAGCAGGCGGGCCAGCGGGCCGGCGGGCAGCATGGGCGCCAGCAGCGGGCTAGCCAGCAGACCGATCAGGCCAAGAACGGCACGGCGTCGGGCCATGCCGGGGCCACGCCGGAGGGGGGACGAGGGAATGGGCATCGCGATCGGGGCAGGAAGAGGCACCACAGCTGAAGCGCGGCAGGTGCCGTGAAGGCACAAGATGGTGCTCCCCATCTTGGGTTGTGGGCGGCGCGACCGGCCAAGGAGGCCAACCAATGGCGCCGGCTGCCTGGATCCCCAACAGCTGTTGGCTGACGCCCGGGCCCGGCGCGAGGCCGCCTCCAGGGCGATGCAGGTCGTGGTTTTGCCGGTGCCCGTGGCGATTGAGGGGTGCCTTCGGCCCAATCCAGTCGGTACGACTCGCGCGCTCAGAGCGTCGCCCGCCCACGGTCGTAGGCGGTGAGCCCGCAACGCTGGGCCGCGTCGCGCCAGGCGGCATCGAACGCCTGCCAGCGGAAGCTGCGGGGATCGCGGCGGCTGTGGCTGCGGTCCACGGCCTGGTGGGTGGTGACCCGGCTGATCGGGATACCGAAGGCCGCCTGCCATAGCAGCACCTGGCCTGCCGCCACCCGGTATTGCTCGGCCGTGTAGCCCGAATGGGCATCGTCATCGCCGCGGCCATCGGGCGGGCTCTCGAGGCTCAGGTGCAGGGCCACGTTGTTCAGCGATCCCACCGACTGCGGCCGGATCCGCACCGTGAAATCGCCGAAGGCCGCCATGCCCGCCCCGAAGGCGCGGCCCGCATCGGGCACGATCCGCAGCCGCTGGCCCTCGCGATCCAGCAGCAGGTGGTAGCTGGCCTGGTCGTCGTCGCGGGGGTGGGGGGTGGCAAAGCGGCGGGCCGTGTCGGCGGCGCTGATCACCGTTTCGTGCAGCACGATCAGCTGGGGCACATGAGGCACCTCGCGGCCGAAGGCATCGCGCCGCTGGCGCACACCGAAGTTGGTGGCATCGGCGGGGCGGGGCAGCTCAGGCGGCAGCCTCAACTTGGCGGCGCAGGCCTCCAGCTGCTCGGCGGGCAGGGGTTTGAGGCCTGCTTCGGCCAGGGTTTGCACTTCAAACGGGGGCCGGGGGCCGCAGCTGGCTAAGGGCACCAGGAGCAGCAGGGGAAGCAGGGCTCTTGCGGAGCGGGAAGCCGCTGCCGTGGCCAAGGAGAGGCCCCCTGCACCCCCGCCCCGGTAGGCCGAAGCCACACCCCCGTGAACCGGAACCACTGCAGCAGGCTGTCCCGCCGCGCCAGGGTTGCTATCGCGCCCATTCCCTGCCAAGCCAGCCCATGCGAGTGCCCTCAGTCAGGGACAGCGAAGGCCCGACGTCAACAGACGCCCCCGGTGGAAGGAACCTCAGCCACCCCCACGCGCTCAGATCGGCCGGTAGCCGAACCAGTCCGGGATCTGAGGCTGCTCGCGGCCATCGGGGATCAGGTGCACCGCCCAGCCATCCTGCCGCCCACCGCCAGCAGCCTTAGCCGCTGCATCGGCTGACTCGGCTGACTCGGCTGACTCGGCAAGATCAGCGGGGTCAGCAGCAAAACTGAGCTGCACCTCCAGGCAGTCGTCCACGCCGCCGGCGAGGGCGTCCTCGATGCCGTGCAGGTCGTCCTTGTGGCGCTCTAACGCCTGAGGCAGGAAGCGCCTCCGGGCGGCAGCCTTGGCCGCCTGGGGGCTGGAGGCCACGAACACCCCGAAGGCATGCAGCTCCGCCAGCTGCTGCGGGTCGTAGCCGCCTATGTTCACGAACCAGAGCCGCTCGGGCCCCGCGAATGGCTCGGGCCGCAACTCCACCCGGTAGCCATCCACGAAGCGCACCGCCATCCAGCTGTCGAGGTGCAATCCCTTGCGCGCTCCGAACCACTGGCGCCGCAGCTGCGGCAGGGTGTCATCAATGCTGCCGCCCGCCACGAAGCGAACGTCGTGCAGCTCAATCTGGGCCCCGGCGATGCGGCCGCCCAGCACCACCAGGAAGAGGGTGGGGGCTGGCCCAGCTCCGGAGGCTGATGGAACCGCTGTTGCTGCGGCAGGATTCGGAGGTGCCGCCATGAACCCGTCGCGCCCGATCATCGATCGCGCATCATCAGCGGGCGGGGGCGACGCCCGTATCCCGATGCAGAGACCCAAGCGCCGCTCCGCCGGGCCACCGCCGCCGGGAAAACACAGGCTGGAGCGGGAGCAGAACAAAGCCCTGAGAACGTACGGCGGAAGGGACCGGGGCCCACAAGCACCGATCCAGATGGCGCGGCCTCCTGCCGCCCTCCAAGGAGGGGCTCCACATCCATCCCCGTCGCCTCCGCCGGTGGACGATGGGTCCTGATCCGCGCCCCAGCCTGTGCTCAACCCCAGTCGGATCCGGGTGATCGCGGTGGGCAAGGTGCGCAAGCGCTGGATCCAGGACGGCCTGGCGGTGTATCTCAAGCGCCTGCCGGGGCTGGTGGTGAGCGAGCTCCGTGATGCAGACCCGGCGCGGGAGGGGCAGGTGATCCTCGCGGAGCTGCGGCCCGAGGAGCGGCTGGTGGCGCTCTGCGAAGAGGGGGAGCTGCTGAGTTCACAGGCCCTGGCGCAGCGGTTGCAGGGCACGGGATCGGAGCGGCTGGCCTTCGCGATCGGCGGCGCCGACGGCCTCGATCAAGCGGTGAAAGCCCGCGCCAGCTGGAGCCTCAGCCTCTCGCCGCTCACCTTCCCCCACGAGCTGGCCCGCCTGCTGCTACTGGAGCAGCTCTACCGGGCGCACTCGATTCAGCAGGGTGGGGCGTATCACAGGAGTTGAAAGCTGGCCGGGTGCCGTCGCGGCGTGGGCGCGATGTTCTGCCATCTGGCCGGCCAGGGGCTCGAGGCGGTGGAACTCGTGGTGGGCGATCAAGGTCTCACTCACCCAAGCCTAATCAGGAAGGGGATTTGATCAGCCTTGAGCTAATCATCTCCCGTGCGTTGAGCGCAAACGGGGCACCATCATTGATCTTGAGCATGCTGGCATAAATCGTGTTGCCATCAACGACTCTGTTGACCTCTACCCAACAAACGTCTGGGCAGTCGATCTTGAGCTTGCCTTGGCTGAGACCTCCAACTGTTGGACGACACCCGAGAGCATGAGGTCCAGGCTGCGCACGCTCTCGCGAAGCACCCCGATCGTGTTGTTGTTGCGTTGCAGGATTAGCCTGGAAGACTGAATAGCCTCAACCAATTTATAAGTAAGTTCAGTAAATCCCTGAAGCACCGGAAACTCCAGCAGATCCGAAGGCGATGCCGTGAATCCAATGGGGGTAGAGACGTTAGGTGTCGATCCGCCAGAGGAGGCTTTAATTTGCATTGACATTTTATTGTGAACACGGGGAAGCCACTCAAGCGGCAGCGGCCCGGCTACACTTCCGCCAATCGATTGATCACGACCAGGATTGCTTGGCACGAAACGGCATGGTTCTCACTGAACATGCTCCATGACAGCCAGACGCCCGATCCACAACCGGGGCCTCCGCCTGGCTCGATGTTCCTCAGCCTTCCGGTTCTGGAGAGACTGGCGGTCCTGCGCCAGCTGAAGGCCAGCCTCGACGGGAGCGGATCCAACCAGCTCCCATCACTGGATGATCTTGCTGCGTCGTTCCTGGAGCAGCGGCAGCAAGGCACGCAGCCTTCGCCGTCTGAGGAGCGGATCAGGGTCCTGGAGGCGCCGGAGGCTCCCCCCCTCGCCTGCGTAGCGAAGGTTGGTGGACGGCCTGATCCGCACCGTGATCCTGGATGAGCAGGACGATCAGGCGATGCTGCGGGCGAGTGCTGCTGGAGTCTTGGATCTTCAGTTGCCTGCGGGTTCCGCAGGAGGGTCTAGCTGCGTAGCCCTTCCTGCAACTCACCGATGACGGCGTCGATTCCGTAGCGGTGCTGACCGACCGCCACGGAATCGGAAAGGAACGCTGGACCCGGGGGGTGGTGGGTCCCGTCCGTGTCAGCAGGGTGGCCGAGCCGCTGCAACAGGTGCTGCGCTGGACCATGTTCGAGGCTGACCTGAATGCCAATGCGGACCGGATCTGCCGGTCGCATCAGCAGCGGCTGAGGCCCCTCAGCTGTGCTCCCGCAGGAACCCGATCGTGCCCTCGAGCTCCTCAGCAAAGCGGTCGATCTCGGCTTCGGTGGTGGTAAAGCCGAGGCTGGCGCGGGCGGTGCCGCTCAGGCCGTAGTGGCGGTGCAGGGGCTGGGTGCAGTGGTGGCCGCTGCGGATGCAGATGCCGGAGGAATCAAGCAGGGCGGCAATGTCATTGGCGTGCAAACCCTCGACGTGGAAGGCCGCCAGGGCGGCGCGGTTGGGCTGCTGCTCGGGGGTGGGTCCGAGAATCGTCAGCCCTTCGATCGCCTGCAGCCGTGCGAACAGCCGGCGGGTGAGCCGCTGCTCCCAGGCGTGGATGCGATCCATGCCGATCGCCTGCAGGTAGTCGATGGCGGCGCCCATGCCGATCGCCTCGCCGATCGCCGGGGTGCCCGCCTCGAACTTGTGGGGCAGGTCGGCCCAGGTGCTGGTGTCGAGCTCCACGTCCTGGATCATCTCGCCGCCGCCCAGGAACGGGGGCATCGCTTCGAGCAACGTCTCGCGCGCCCAGAGGAAGCCCATGCCGGTGGGACCGCAGAACTTGTGGGAGGAGCCCACCAAAAAATCGCAGCCCAGCTCGGCCACGTTCACGCTCTGGTGGGGCAGGCTCTGGCAGGCATCCACCAGCAGCAGGGCGCCGGCGGCATGCACGAGCGGCGCCAGCTCGGAAATCGGGTTGAGGCAGCCGAGGGTGTTGCTCACCTGCACCAGGCTCACCAGCCGGGTGCGATCGGTGAGCTTGCTGCGGAAATCCTCCAGGTCAAGCTCGCCGGATTCGGTGAGGCCGGCATGCCGCAGCACGCAACCGGTGCGGGCCGCCAGCAGCTGCCATGGCACCAGGTTGCTGTGGTGCTCCATCACCGAGAGCAACACCTCGTCGCCGGGGCGCAGGTTGGCCTCACCCCAGGTGCGGGCCACCAGATTGATCGCCTCGCTGGCATTGCGGGTGTAAACGATCTCGCGGGCACTGGCCGCCCCCACGAAGGCCGCCACCTTCTCGCGGGCATGCTCAAAGCCCTCGGTGGCGCGGGCGCTGAGCTGGTGAGCGCCGCGATGCACGTTGGCGTTGTCGTGGCCGTAGTAATGCTGCAGCGCCTCCAGCACCTGGCGGGGCTTCTGGCTGGTGGCGGCGTAATCCAGATAGATCAGCGGCTGGCCCAGGCAAGCGATCTGGCTCAACAGCGGGAAATCGGGGCGGGTGAGGGCCGCGAGATCCTCGGCGGGGGCATCAAGAGGAGCTGAGGTGGTGATCGCGCCGGGGAAGATCGCCTGGGAGGGCTCGGTCACGCCGACGGAAACGATCGCTTGGCCGGGGAGGGTCGCTGGCATGGGGGGATTGGAGCCTGCGCCTGGGGCTGGACCGTGCCCAGAAAGGCCTTTAGGAGAACTGTTGCTGCTACCGGAGGCCGCGTCGATCGGCATGGGGGTGAGGGTCATGGCCGGGGGGCCTCCTCGGCCAACACCATCGCTAGAGGCTGCCAGATCGTGGCAGCCGCCGGCAGCTCCCGCAGCACCTCTCCGCAGTAACCGCGCAACAACAGGCGGGAGGCATTGGCGGCGGCGATGCCGCGACTCTGGAGATAGAAAAGCTCCTCGCTCTGCAGACGACTCACAGTGGCGCCATGGGCGCACTTCACGTCGTCGGCCACGATCTCCAGCTGAGGCTTGGTGTCGATGCGGGCCCGGTCCGAGAGGAGCAGGCTGCGGCTGAGCTGCACGGCATCGGTGCGCTGGGCAGCGCGGGGCACCGCCACGGCGCCGTTGAACACGCTGCGGCCGGCCCCATCGGCGATCACCTTGTGGAGCTGGTCGAGCTCGCCCTCGGGCCCCTCAAAGCGCACCTGGCTGTGCTGATCAGCGATCTGGCGCCCATCCACCCGCTGCAGGGAACGCAGGCGGGTGGTGGCACCGCCGCCGCTCTGGAGCACCCGAGGCTCCAGCCGCGACAGGGCCCAACCGGCCACGACGCTGGTGAAGGCGTAATGGCTGTCGGGATCCTGCTCGACCGCCAGATCGGCCAGCAGCACGGCGGCCCCGCCCCCCTGGGCGATCAGGCCATGGCTGAGGCGAGCGCCGGCCCCGAGGCGGGCCTCCAGCAGCACGGTGGTGAGGCTGGCCGCGCTGGCGCGGTGCACCTGCAGGAGCTCCAGGCGGGCCTCGGGTTCCAGGATCAGCAGCAGCCGCAAAGGCATCACACCCTCAGCGCTGGCGGCATCGCTCACCAGTTCAAGGGTGGGCTCAACAACGCCCCGTACCCGCAGGGCCAGGATCTGGCCGGCGGTAGCGGCGGCCAGCAGGCCGCTCCAGGGCGCTTCGGAGCCGGCCCTGGCCGCGGCGTGGTTAGACGCTCCATTCGCTCCCCGATCTTCTCCCCGATCGGTGGATGACTCCTGCAGCAGGGCTTCCAGGTCGGCAGCGGGGATCGCCTCAATCCCGGCCGGCATGCTCACCCCCGCCAGCGGATCGCCATGGCCATCCAGCACCAGCCGCACCACCCCGGGCGTCACAGAGGGAAGCGTGGCTGGCACGGTGGTTGCCGGGGGCAGCTGGGCCGGAGTGATCGCCAGCAGGGGAGCGATATCCGTGAAGCGCCAGGCCTCCTGGCGCCGGGAGGGGAGCGGGCGGTCCGCCAGAGCCCGGGCGGCCCGTTGCCGCGCCGCCGCCAAGGGGGGCTGCGGCGACGCGCCAGACTCCAGGGCAAGTAAGAGCTCTGAACCCCAGCTGCTGGCAGCAGCCACGGCGGTGGGCATGGAAAGGGTCGCCATCACCCCACCTCCACGGGCGCCGGCGCCAGGGCCGCAAGTTCGGCGTCCACCCAGTCGTAGCCGCGGTCTTCCAGCTCTAGGGCCAGGTCCTTGCCGCCGGTGCGGAGGATGCGACCCGCCGCCATCACATGCACATAATCGGGAGTGATCACATCCAGCAGCCGCTGGTAATGGGTGATCAGCAGGGTGGCGTTCCCGGGGGTGGCGAGCTGATTCACCCCGCCGGCCACGATGCGCAGGGCATCGATATCGAGACCGGAATCGGTTTCATCGAGGATCGCCACAAGCGGATCGAGTAGGGCCATCTGCAGGATCTCGTTGCGCTTCTTCTCGCCACCACTGAAGCCCTCGTTCACCGAGCGCTCCAGGAAGGCCGGGTCCATCTGCACCACCGCCAGCCTCTCGCGCACCAGATCCTCGAAGGCGAAGGTGTCGAGTTCCTCAGCGCCCTGCTCCAGGCGGCGGCCATTGGTGGCCACCCGCAGGAACTCCAGGTTGCTCACCCCCGGAATCTCCACCGGGTACTGGAAGCCGAGGAACACGCCGCGGCGGGCCCGCAGCTCGGGAGCGAGGGCCAGCAGGTCCTCACCCTGGTAGGTCACGCTGCCGCCGGTCACGGTATAAGCGGGATGGCCGGCCAGCACCTTGGAAAGCGTGCTCTTGCCGCTGCCGTTGCGGCCCATCACGGCATGGATCTCGCCGGCGCGGATGGTGAGGTTCACCCCGTGCAGGATCGGTTGGTCCGCCACGCTGGCGTGGAGATCACGGATCTCAAGCAAAACCGGGGCTTCAGGGCGGATCACGGCGGGGCAGGTGGGGCGGACTTGGACGGGAGAGCAGCCAATAACCGTAGCGGCCAGATGGCAAAAACGAAGCGCGGAACCGGAATGGCCGGAATGGAACGTTGATGAAGCGCAGTCGCGAGGGGGAGCCGTGAAGCGCAGTCGTGAGGGGGGTGCGGCTGAAGTCGTGGAGCGGAGGAGCGAGATCCTTGGAGGCCCGAACCTCAGGGCGAAGCATCGGCAGGTGAGCGGGCGGTGCCAGGAAGGAAAACCCGTTGTCGATCCAAGGCGGTTGTGGCCGCCGGAACCAGACTTGAATCCGTTGAATCAAAGTGAGTCAAGGGATCCTGAGCAAGCGACGGACTTGCCGCTCGGGACATGCCGCTGGCGAGCTCAACGGATAATCGGCGGGCTGAGGAAAACCCTGCTATCCCACAGAACCCTCCAGCTTGAGGGCGAGGAGTTTGTCGGCCTCGGCGGCGAATTCCATCGGCAACTGATTAAACACATCGCGGCAGAAGCCGCTCACCATCATCGACACCGCCTCCTCAAAGCCGATGCCACGGCTCTGGAGATAAAAGAGCTGATTTTCCGAGATGCGGCAGGTGCTGGCCTCGTGCTCGATCGCCGCCTCCGGTTGCTGGGAGCGGATATAGGGGTAAGTGTTGGCGGCGGCCTGATCGCCGATCAGCATCGAATCGCACTGGCTGAAGTTACGAGCGCCCGCCGCCTTCGGCCCTACCTGAACCAGGCCGCGGTAGCTATTGGAAGAATGGCCGGCGCTGATCCCCTTGCTCACGATCGTGGAGCGGGTGCGAGGGCCTACATGGATCATCTTGGTGCCGGTGTCGGCCTGCTGGCGATTGTTGGTGAGGGCCACTGAATAGAATTCACCAACCGAATCAGCACCCTGAAGCACACAGCTGGGATACTTCCATGTGATCGCTGAGCCAGTCTCCACTTGGGTCCAACTGATGTGACTGCGCTCACCACGGCACTGGCCTCGCTTGGTGACAAAGTTATAAATTCCGCCGACGCCATGTTCATCACCTGCGTACCAATTCTGCACGGTAGAGTATTTGATCGAGGCATCATCCAAAACCACCAGTTCGACCACAGCCGCATGCAGCTGGTTGGTGTCAAACATCGGGGCTGTGCACCCCTCCAGATAACTTACCGAAGCTCCTTCCTCGGCCACGATCAGGGTGCGCTCAAACTGGCCCGTGTCGCCGGAGTTGATGCGGAAGTAAGTGGAAAGCTCCATCGGGCACGTCACCCCCTTGGGGATGAACACGAAGGAGCCATCGCTGAACACCGCCGAATTGAGAGCCGCGAAATAGTTGTCGTTGCTGGGCACCACCGTACCGAGATAGCGCTCGATTAAATCGGCATGATCCTTCACGGCCTCACTGATCGAGCAGAAGATCACGCCGTGCTCGGCCAACTTCTCGCGATAGGTGGTGGCGATCGAAACGCTGTCGAACACCGCATCCACGGCCACGTTGGAGAGGCGCTTCTGCTCACTTAGAGGAATGCCGAGCTTGTCGAAGGTTTCGAGCAGTTTCGGATCCACCTCATCGAGGCTTCCCTTCTTCTTCTCCTGCTGCTTCGGGGCGGCGTAATAAATGATGTTCTGATAATCGATCGGTGCATGGCCGAGGGCCGCCCAGTCGGGCTCCTCCATCTCCAACCACTGTCTGTAGGCCCGCAGACGGAAATCGAGCAGGAAAGCGGGCTCATCCTTCTTACTGGAGATCAGCCGCACCACATCCTCGCTCAGCCCCTTGGCGATCTTCTCGGTTTCGATATCGGTCACGAAGCCGTACTTGTACGGCTGACTGACCAGATCTCCTACGGCTGCGGTGCTCATGTCAAGAAGGGAACGGAGGGAAAGGTCAACCGGAGGTGAGGGCCCGAACCTCCTCCAAGCTGATGGTCTGTTGCTCACCGCGGAAGGGGTTGTCCTCGGTGAGGAAGAGCATGCAGTGGCATTCCTTGCGCTCCCGCATCGGCACGCAGGGGCAGTTCCAGAAAGCCTGGGCCACCTCGGCCTGCTTGTCCTCGTAGTGGCGGCACGGACACAGGGCACCGCCGAGCTCATCCTTGTGGCGGGCCAAGCCCTCAAGCACCACAGCGGTCACGCCCGGATCGCTGCAGAAAAAGGTGCCGGTGCGCTGGGCGTAGGTTTCAGCGAACTTACGGATCACCTCGAGGCTGTCGGAAACCGGCCGTGCAGCAGCATCTAGCTCGGAGCTGGGGGCGTTGCCAGGGGCGGCGTCGGGAACGGTCACGGCAGACAAAGCAGTGCAGAAGAGGAGGGCGAGGCGCATGGCCCCGCACCGGCCGGCGGTGAAGACAGAGCCGGAGCAGCCGCAAAGCGACAGACCGGGCGCATACCATCAATCGCCAATTGCGAAACAAGGAAGTTTCGTTATCTATTTAGCTTAGGGCACCGCTCTTGTGCCCGGGCCCCCCGAACCGGGAACCATGCCAGCGCGAAGCGTGGGCAAAGGGCCCCAATTGCTGTCAGGCCGTGGCATCGTGAATAAGAACGGTGGAACCATGACCGCCTCCCCCCCCTCAGGCTCTCCACCAAGTCCACCCCTTAACGGCAGCCGTGGCCGGAGGGGTATTTCTGTTGTTGGCCTCGCCCAGCCAACTGACCTTAAGATCCGGCCCACAACAGCCCCCGTGTCCGCCGAATCGCCACCGACCCGCGAGGCCGTGCTGTCATTGCTGTTGCGCCATGGCGAAGCCACGGCTGCCGATCTGGCCGGACGGCTTTCGGTATCTGTGCAGGCGATGCGGCGCCATCTGCGCGGACTCGAGGAGATGGGCCTTTTGGAAGCCAGTCCCACCCCGGAGGGTCCGGGCCGCCCCAGCAACCGCTGGCGCCTTACCACCGCCGGACACCAACGGTTTCCGAATGGCAGCGAACACTTCGCCCTGGGCCTGCTCCACTCACTTGCCGGGGCCATGCCCCCCGATGAGCTCCGCCTGCTGCTGAACCAGCAGGCGGTGGAGAAAGCCGGCGATTACCGCCGCCGCATCGGCAACGGCTCCTTGGCGGAGCGTCTGGAGCGCCTGGTCGAGCTGAGGCGGCAGGAGGGTTTCGTGGCGGAGTGCCAGCCCGACCCCGAACAGGGTGGAGCCTGGGTGATCAGCGAGTTCCACTGCTCGGTGATTCGGATCGCCGAGCAGTTCCCGATGCTGTGCGACCAGGAACTGGCCCTAATCAGCCACACCTTTCCCGACTGCCGGATCGAGCGGGTGCACTGGCGCCTCGAGAAAGGTCACTCCTGCGGCTTCCGCCTCAGCCCCGCCGGCGCCGCGCCGTGATCGAAGCGAGCGAGCTGGCGGAACTGGAGGCCACCGTGCTGCCAGCCCTTGAGCGCCATCACCTACGCCTGCTGGCCCACGGCCTGCGCACCTTCCAGTCCGTGGCTGGCCGCCGCCAGGGGCCCCTGCCGCCCATCGATGCCCTGGCGGTCTGGGCCACCAGCCAACCCCAGCTGGCCGGGGATCCGGGTTTCGCCGCCACCTTCCTGGACCAGCTAGCCGGCCTCGGGGAACAACTGGAATCGATCGCAGTCCGCTGGGGCAGAGAACCACTGGCCCTGGAACTGGCCGACCTGATCCGCTGGGCCGAGCAGCAGGCCCAGGAGCGGCTGGATCTCTCATCCCTCAGAGCGGACTCGGCAGCCCCACCACCAGGCTGACGCCAGCCAGGGCAACGATGGCGGCGAACAGCCCCCGCCAGCCGGGTCGATCACCCTCCAACCACCAGGCCAGGGGCAGGGCCATCACCGGCGCTGTAGACATCAGCGCCACCGCCAATCCGCCGCTCAGGCCGGCGAGGGCCACCTGCTGCAGCACGATTCCGGCGCTGGTTCCCAGCAGGGTGGCGAGCAGCAGCAAGGGCCAGCGACGCCGTGCCGGCCTCGGCCGGGGCACCCTCAGGGGGATTCGCCCGGCCAGGGGCAGCAGAGCCAGGCTGGCTGCGGCCAGTCGCAGGGTGGCCGCCTGCAGGGGTGAGATCGGCCCCGACAACAGGGCCGCCCGGGAGAGCAGGGCCCCGAGGCTGCCGCACACCAGCGCCCCGAGGGCCAGCAGCACACCGCCCATCGGCAGCCGTGCCACCTGACCGGAGCTGGATGCATCGCCATCCCGGGCCCCGCAGCCATCACCCGACGGCACCTGGGCCGCTCCGCGAGCCACGAGCACCACCGCCAGACTGATCAATGCGATGCCGCCGATCTGGGCCGGGCCGGGCCACTCCCGCAGCAGCACCACCCCGGCCAGAGTCGTGAAGGCCGGACCACCGGCATCGATGGTGAGGGCCCGCCGAGTGCCGAGCCGGCGCAGGGCGGCGAAAAAGAGGCTGTCGCCCAAGGCGATCCCCACCACCCCGCTGCAGGCGAGCAGCAGCAGGCCCCGGGGCGGAAGCTGCCAGGCCTGGCTGAAGGCAAAGGGCAGCTGAAGCACCACCGCCAACAGATTCTTGAGCAGGTTGAGCTGCACGGCCGACAGGGAGGTGGGCAGTCGGCGCCACAGCAGGCTGGCGAGGGTCCAGCAGAGGGCCGCCAGGAGGGCGGCTGTGGCCGGCAGGGGGAAAGAAAGCAGGGGGAAGAAGGGCAGATGAATGGGGGGCAGGGACGACAACCGGGGCTTGGGCTTGCGATCATCGCCAGTGCCTCCCCCCTCCGGGTGTCCAATCCCGGCGAGCCAGCGTGAGCGGCAGCATCTCCAGCCCCAGCGGCACCCCCGCCAGCGACCCCACGGCCACCGCCGCCGAGACCGGGGCGATCGCCGACGCGATCAGCTTCTTCCGGCTCAGCTGCGGCCGCTGGCGCTCCCAGCGCAGCAGCCACCACCTGCTGCATCGCCAGGCAGAGGCCGGCAGCTCCTACATCGAGGTGGTGGAACTCGAAGCCGGCGATCCCCAGCTGGTGGCGATCGCCGAGCTCCACGGCGAGGATCCCGACAAGCTGGTCGGGGGCTGCCGGGTGCGCTGGAGCGGTTCGATGGCCTGGGACAAGGCCGGCGAAGCCCATGAGGGCGAGAGCGTGTTCGGCCTGATCCCCACCGACACCCTCGGCCGCGAGGGCCTGCTGCTGCGCGACCGCGGCTATGCCGAGACGGCACCTGTGGCGGGCCGCTTTGCCATGGACGAGCGGGACGCCCTGCTGCTCACCACGGCCTACGAAACGATGAACAGCCTCGAACGGTTCAGCTTCGCCGGGCCGAACGTGCGGCTGCGCACCAGCACGGTGGAGGGGCTCTCCAACACCGCCTCCTTCTGCATCGAGACACGGGTCGAAGGCGCTGCCGCCAGCGAATCCGCAGCGACTCCGCTCAAAGAGACCACTGCGGCGGGGTCCGGCGGCGCCGTGAATCCAAAGGAGAGTGTGTCGCTGCTGGGCTGGTGAGCCTCGTATGTGCCACACACCCGTATGTGCCACACACCCGTATGTGCCACACCCCAGAGCGCCATTGACGCCACCGTGGTCCCTCTGGGATGCCGCAGGGCTCCTGCGGTGGTGGAGCTCTGAGCCACCGTGATGGCCGGTTATCACAGGGCCGGGTGCACCATCGGCGGGGACCGAGATCAGCGGCTGCTGAGCTGCTGCGAGGCTTGGCGGAACGGGCGCTTACTCGAACGAGTGGCCCCGGCTGCAACGTTACGGTCTGTTAGTCATGACGTGACCGGCGGAAGCCAGGTGCGGCCGCACTTCTACGATCACCTCCACGGATGCCGGACCCCGCGTGGCTCTTCCCCTCCTCAAGTACGCCCCCACCACCCAGAACTCCCGGGTGGACCCCCTCCGGGTTGGCTCCGACGAGGACCCCAAAGCCATCTCCATGGGCAAAGCCATGGACCGCGAAGACCAGGACTTCGTGATCGAGGCGGCTTACCGCCAGATCTTCTTCTACGCCTTCAAGGTCGACCGGGAGCGCAACCTGGAGTCCCAGGTGCGCAACGGCCAGATCACCGTGCGGGATTTCATCCGCTCCCTGTGTCTCTCGGACACCTTCACCCGCAGCTTTTACAACCTCAACAGCAACTACAAGGTGGTCCGCCACCTGGTCGAGAAGCTGCTGGGCCGCCCCACCCACGGCAAGTCTGAGGAGATCGCCTGGTCGGCCGTGATCATGACCAAGGGCATCAAGGGTGCCGTTGATCAGATCCTCGATTCTGAGGAATACCTCGAGAACTTTGGCTACGACACCGTTCCCTACCACCGCAATCGGGTGGTGGGCTCCCGTGAGGTGGGTGAAACCCCCTTCAACCTCACCTCCCCCCGCTACGACGCCTATTACCGGGGCATCCTGGGCTTCCCTCAGATCGTGTACACCGGCACCGCCAAGGCCTTCCCGGCCCGGGCCCAGCAACGCCGTGGTGGCTTCCCCGAGGACTACCTCCCCTGGGTGCGCAGCCTTCCCGCCCTGCGCGGTGTGGGAGCCCCCCAAGGCAGCACCAGCTTCGATTACCTCTCGAAGGTTCCCTACCGGAGCATCGGTCGCTGACGGTCAGGGTCGCGGCATCCGCTCGAACAGCCCGGGATGGGGAGCGAGAACCCACCCGTGCCTTCCGGGGAGTCCTAAGGACTCCTTTTTTTTATCGACCGGGGCGGGGCAGCAGCTGGCTGCCTTAGCGGTGGGATCACGAACCGATCACCACGCAGGGGGTCAGTGGATGCTGACCACCAGCCGGCCCCAGGCCCCCCTGAGAGGAATCGTCAGCAGACTGATCCCGAACGAAATCTTCAGCTGTGAGCCAGAAGACACTGACATCCTTGGCCATGATGACGTTGCGGCAGCTGCGTCAGATCGCCAGCGACCTCGGTGTCTCCCTGTACAGCCGCAAGTCGAAGGAGCAGCTGGTGGAAGCGATCAGCACCCGCCAGGAAGAAACCGGCCTGAGCCTTGCCGCGATCGAGGCCGAGATGGCCCCGGCGCCCCGCCCGGCCGCCGAGACGCGGGTGGTGTTCCTGCCCCGCGATCCCCAGTGGGCCTATGTGTTTTGGGATATCGCCGAGGCTGACCGCGCGGCCGCCCGTGCCGCCG
>BJHE01000022.1 GCA_014191755.1 Cyanobium sp. | reverse complement strand
CCCCAGTCCGATGCCATCGATCAGGCGCCCCGGGGCCAGCAGGGCGACCACCTCCGCATCCACGGCCTTGCCGACGCGATGGATCACATTGCGCAGGGCGTCCTCATCCTCAAGGTTGAAGGCCGAGAGGAGCTCAGAGCAGGTGCAACGACCAGGACGGCTGACCCATCAGCTGTGGCGACTGTCCAGGATGCAAATGATGTTGGTTTGATGTAAGCGCAATGGCGTACATATCTGAGCGGAGGCGCGGTTCGGCAACGTCACTACTTCCCCTTGATCCTTCAGGAGCCCCACCTTAAACAAGGATCTGTTGTGTTCTGGAAGGCACCATTACCCCACGGATTGCAGAGCCAACGCCCTGGAGGTGTGGAGTTAACAAAACTGGCGCGGCCCACGAAACTGCACCAAGCGGCTCTAGATCCGGGAGTTGCATCATCGGAACTGATCCTCCTGGGATGCCGCTTCGCCCTGGTGGCGGACCGCGGGCCTGCGCAGGATCAGAACAAGGGCGATCGCCAGGGCCATCAGCAAGGGCGCCTCTCCCCAGCGGTCGTAGAGGGTGAGCTGGCTGCGAGGCCGCAGGCTGAACACGGCACTGCCGTTCCGACCGGCCGGCAATCGGTCGCGCAGCCGGCCGGCGGCATCCACCAGAACGCTGGGACCCGTATTGGCGGCACTCACCAGCCACCGGCCCGTTTCGATCGCCCGCAACCGGGCCAGGGCCAGGAACTGGGCCTGGAGCAGCGCGGGATAGGGATCAAGGTTGGCGCTGGCCAGCAACCAGCCCGCCCCCTCGCGGCTGGCCCGGGCTAGGGCGGTGCCATCGGCGATCTCGTAGCAGATGGCAACGCCGATCGGACCCGCCGGCCGGCTCAGGAGGCGATTCGGCTGGCCGGGCTGGAGTCCCCCCACGGCGGAGAGACCGCTCCAGCTCCAGAGATGCGCCAGGGGAACCCACTCGCCGAAGGGCACCAGGCGATGCTTGTCGACCCAGCCCACCGGATCGCGCCCCCCCACGGCAAAGCGGAGCAGGCTGCTGTGAAGCCCCGCTCCCTGCTGCCGAAAGCCGCCGCTGAGCACCTCCACCGCCGCGGCCTCCGGCAGGGGCTGCCCCAGGGCCAGGGCACCCTCGGGCAGCAGGAGGCTCTGTACCGGCCTTCCCGAGGCTCCAGGGGCACTGCGCCGCTGGGCAAGGGCCAGCTGCTCGAGCAGGCGCCTTTGCTGGGCAGCTTCGAATTTCAGGCGGGTGGGGATGGCGGGCTGGAGCACCAACAGGCGTTCGGCGGAGGCGGGCGGTGCCGCCGCCGCAGAAGGGGATGGCGGCAGCGGCAGGGAGCCCAACGCCGGACTGCTGGCTGCCAGCACCGGGGGGGAGCCCGGAGGCGATCCGGCCAGCTCCCCATTGAGCTCCCGATTCAGCTCGGCGGTCACGCCGGCCATGGCCGCCAGGCCAAGCAGATGGGAACCCAGCACCACCAGGCCCGTCAGGGCCAGCCAGCCCCGACGGGAGCCGCTGCAGCGCAGCAAGCGCCACAGGCACCAGCCCACCAGCACCTGCAGCGCCGCCACCAGACCCGCGCCGCCCAGGGCGGCAACACCGGCCAGGGCCGGGTCGCCGGGGAGGGCGGAACTCCCCAGCCCAATCCAGAAGAGGGGGCCGCGGGCGAGCAACACCTCCGCCAGCCCCCAGACACAGGCGGCGGCAACCGCCGTGGCCGGTTGCGCCGCATTCCCACGGCGCACCAGGGTCAGCCAGCCCTCCACCAGCAGCCCCCCCGCCAGGCCGCAGGCACCCCACAACGCCAGACAGAGCGGCAAGCTCAGCGGTCCCGGCACCCCGATCCAGTCGAGGGGATGGAGCCAGAGCAACCAGCGGTGGCTCACCAGCACCGCCGCGGCCCCCCAGAGCAACCCGCACCAACGTCGCCCCTCAGGGGCTCCGGCGGCAGGCGGATCACCGGCCAAGGCCCAGAGCGCCGCCAGGCCGATCCAGATCAGGGGCGGAAATCCCAGAGGGGGTAGGGCCAGACCGGCCAGGCCTCCCGCCGCCACGGCCAGAAGGCGCAGGCGCCTGCAGGCCCGGCCCGGTGCCGGGTGACGGTCATCTCCCATGGCACAGGAGCTTAGGAACGGTCAGGGTCAGCAAGGCTTCGGCCAACATCTCAAGGCTTCGGCCATCACCTCCAGGGCCGACCACCGGCTCCTCCCACCGAACACCACCATGGATCAGGGCAATCTGCTGCAGATGCTGTTGCTGCGCGGCCTCGGCACCACCTCGCTGGTGGGGGACCGCCTCCGCAATGTGAGCCAGGACTGGGTGATGAGCGGCCGGCTGGATCCCGCCCAGGCCTCAGCGCTCGTGGATGACGTGCTCAAGGCCCTGCGGGGAGAGACCCCGGAAGTCGAGCAGCAGGCGGAGCGGCAGCTTGAACGCAACCGCGACCAGTTGCTCCAGGATCTTGGGCTCGCCCGCCAGCGGGAGGTCGACGAATTGCGGGGCCGCATCGACCGGTTGGAACAGACCCTGCGGCAGCGCCAGGCCAACGGCGACCGGCTCGACTGAGGACGGCTCAACTGAGGACGGGTCAACTGGGAGTGCCCCGAACGCTCCCTCCTGGGGAGACCGTCGGGGACGCTAGGCCAGTGGCAGAATCCGGCCAGTGTTCATGGTTCCGCCTTGCGCGACATCCTGATCAGTTCAGCGGTCTTCCTGGCCTGCCTGATGGTGGCTTTCGTGAGCCAGCTGGTGGCCCCCACCCCGATGGTTGCCGCCGCCCCGACCGCGGCCTCGGCCATCGCAACGACACGCTCCCCAGTCGCGGCCCCCCAGGCTCAACGCACGGCAGTGACGGCACCCTTCGAGCTCGATCCCACGGATCCCAACCCCTTTCTGTTCACCATGGCACCCGAGACCCCTTCCACCAACGCTGAACAGCTCGCAGCAGCCGCGAGTCTCGGTGGCGAACTCAACGCCCCCAAGGAACGGGTCACGCCCAGTGGCCTGCGCATCACGGATCTGGAGCTGGGCACGGGCGCCGAAGCCATCGCCGGCCAGAGCGTGAGCGTGAACTACCGCGGCAGCCTCACCAATGGCAAGGAATTCGACAGCAGCTACGGCCGGGGCCCCTTCAGCTTCCGCCTCGGCGGTGGCCAGGTGATCCAGGGATGGGATGAGGGCGTGGCGGGCATGAAGGTGGGTGGCAAGCGCAAGCTGGTGATTCCACCCGACCTCGGCTATGGCTCCCGAGGCGCCGGTGGCGTGATTCCTCCCGATGCCACCCTGATCTTCGAGGTGGAACTGCTGAAGGTGGGAGGCTGATCCCTTTCCAGTCGTTCAGCCAGAAGGCTGCCCCGGCCTTCGGATCCCGGCCTGCTGACAATCGGCTGCGGGCTTCGGCTGCGGGCACCGGCCTGATCTGCGTCAGCCCGGTGTGATCCGCCTGTCCTGGGCTCGGGCTTGCCTTCATTAGGATGAGCCGGAGTGGCTGCACCGGATCGCCGTACCGGTTTCGGCCGTCACGCCGTGCTCCTCAGCCGGCCGGGGCCCGTCCCCTGTCCGACCCCCATCCCGATTTCCCCGACTTCCCCCTAACCATGGCTCACCAGCTGCCCGCGCTGCCCTTCGATCTGGACGCGCTCGAGCCCCACATCTCCCGCTCGACCCTGGAGTTCCACCACGGCAAGCACCACAACGCCTACGTGACCAACCTCAACAACCTGGTGGCGGGCACCGATCTGGATGGGAAGAGCCTGGAGGACACGATCCTGGCGGTGTCCGCTGACGCCGGTAAGGCGGGCGTGTTCAACAACGCCGCCCAGGTGTGGAACCACACCTTCTACTGGCAGGGGATCAAGCCCGGTGGTGGCGGCACCCCAAGCGGGGCCTTGCTCGAGAAGATCAACGCCGATTTCGGCAGCTTCGATGCCTTCGTGGAGCAGTTCAAGGCAGCCGGCGCCACCCAGTTCGGCAGCGGCTGGGCCTGGCTGGTGCTCGATGGCGGCACCCTCAAGGTGACCAAGACCGGCAACGCCGATCTTCCCCTGGCCCACGGCCAGAAGGCCCTGCTCACCATGGATGTGTGGGAGCACGCCTATTACCTCGACTACCAGAATCGCCGGCCGGATTACATCACCACTTTCCTCGACAAACTGGTGAACTGGGATTTCGTGGCCACCAACCTGGCCGCCGCCTGACGAGCTTCATAGCAGCGCCCTTCACGGCCAGCCGCCGTACCAACCCCTGCAGCCCCGACCCCGCAACAGCGGGGTTTTTTGTTGGATACCGATCGGGGCATGGTGCTGGCGGTCTCGGTGCCTAGGTTGGGGCCCCATGATTGGCGAAGGGCCGGGAACGCATGGACCTATTGGTCGACCTATTGCTCCTGCTGGCGGCCTGGATCCTGCTCGTGCGCAGCAACACCGAACTCGATGAGGTGTGGGCCCTCTGCCTGCGCCTGCTGAGCGTCGCCTCGCTGCTGGCGGTGATCAGCAACGAACGGGGCCAGCCCCTGGCGATCGCCCTGCTGGTCGTCGCCCTCTGGCTGCCTGGGGCGGATCGATTCGAGAAGCGGCTAAGACCCGATCGCGATGGCCGCCTGCCCCCGATGTGATGGCGTCTCCCGACCCGCTTGCCCCTATCCCCCTCGCCATGGTCCAACGATGACCAACCACGAAGGCCCCGACCTGCTGGAGTTGGTCTTTGTGGCCTTCGTGCTGGCGGGCATCGCCTACAGCTTCACCCACTAGCTTCACTCCTTACCCATTCATGGTGGGGCGGGCGCAAGGGAGCACGGCCTCCGGGGCGATCCACATGGCATCGCCGTATGAGTAGAAGCGGTAGCCGGTTGCCATCGCTTCCCCGTAGTGAGCGAGCAGCTGGCGCCGGCCGATCAGGGCGCTCACCAGCAGCAGCAGGGAACTCTTCGGCAGATGGAAATTGGTGAGCAGACCCTGCACCACGCCGAACCGGAAACCGGGCTGAATCACCAGGTTCACCGGCCCCGCAAAAGGCACCAGCCGGCCCCCATGCAGAGCCGCAACCCCTTCCAGACTGCGCACGCTGGTGGTACCGATGGCGATCACCCGACCACCCCGCCGGCGACAGGCCTCCACGGCGGCCACCAGCTCCTCGCTCACCTCCACCCATTCGCTGTGAAGCGTGAGCTGGCGGAGGTCCTCGCTCTCCACGGGCCGGAAGGTGCCCAGGCCCACGTGCAGGGTCAGGCAGGCCCGCTGCACACCGCGGGCCTCCAGGGCGGCCAGCAGCTCATCGCTGAGATGAAGGCCGGCGGTGGGGGCGGCTACCGCGCCGGGACGGCTGGCGAAGCGGGTCTGGTAGCGCTCCTGGTCAGTGGGATCGTGCTGGCGGATGTAAGGGGGCAGGGGCATCTCCCCATAGCGCTCGAGCAGGACCTCGATCGCCTCAGGGCTGGTGCAGTCGGGCGGGAAGCGCACCACCCGGCCGCCGCTGGCCCGATCCACCGCCACGATCTCCAGCGGCACGGGGGGTTGATCAGCCCGCTCCAGCAGCAGCACCTCCCCCGGCCGGAGGCGCCGGGCCGGACGGGCCAGACAGAGCCAGTCGGAGGGCGCCGGGGCAAAGGGAGCCTCCAAGGGGGTGGCCAGGCCGGCGGGCTCCAGCACCAGCAGCTCCACCTCACCGCCACTGGGCCGCCGGGCCTGGAGCCGGGCCCTGAGCACCCGGGTGTTGTTCACCACCAGCAGATCGCCGGGGCGTAGCTCGTTCTGAAGATCCCAGACCGAAAGGTGGCGCGGCGCCGCGGACTCCTTGGCGGCGAAAGCTGAACAGGGGGACACCGCCAGCATCCGGGCCGCATGCCGCGGTTCCACCGGCCGCTGGGCGATGGAGCTCTCAGCCAGGTCGTAGCTGTAGCTCGACAAGCTGAGATCAGCCGGGTCGGGGGAGCCGGGTTCGGGATCCTGCAGTTCAGGGGGCTTGCTGGTCATGGTCTGGGGATGGGGTGCCCTGTGGGCAGCCGCTGCTCCGGTGCCGCGCTAATCCGGGTGCGACTTGCTGACGCGACCCTCTGGAACTCAGAGCGCCAGTGTGGAGAGCGCCAGAACGAAGGCCGCCAGAACGGAGGGCGCCAAACTGGCCAACTCAGAGCGCCAGGCTTTCCGGGTTGGTCTCGATCAGGAAAGCCAGGTCCTTGAGGAAAGCTGCGGCATCGGCGCCGTAGATGGTGCGGTGGTCGCAGGTGAGGTTCACCTGCATCTGCCGCTTCACGCTGATCGAGCCATCCTTGCCGGCCACCACAGTGGGCCGGGAGGCGGCCACCGCCAGGATCGCGCCGGTGCCGGGGGGCAGGATCGCATCGAAGCGATCGACCCCGAACATGCCGAGGTTGGAGAGGGTGAAGGTGCCGGTGCTGTATTCGTCGGGCTTGAGCTGCTTGGCGCGGGCCCTCTCCACCAGGTCGGCCCAAGAGCGGGAGAGGCTGTAGAGGTCGGTGCGATCGGCGGCGGCGAGCACGGGCGTAATCAGGCCGCCATCTTCCATGGCCACGGCGATCGCCACATTGATGGCTGCGGGATAGGCCATGCCGGCCTCGGTGGTTGCAGCATTCACCTGGGGATGGCGGGCCAGGGTCACGGCGGCGGCCTTGGCCAGCAGGGCAGTCATCGTGACGCCCTTGGCCTTCACCTGCTTGTAGAAGAGATCGAGCTTGTCGGTGGTGATCGTGTAGCCCACCCGGAACGCTGGCACCTGCAGGCTGGCCACCATGTTGCGGTTCACCGCCTGCTGGAGGGTGTTGAAAGCCACGGTGTCGCCAGGGCGCCCAAAGGCCTGGCCCGCAGGGGCGGCCGGCGCGGCNGCGGCCGGCGCGGCGGCGGCCCCACCACTGCTGGCCAGCGGAGCCACGGCAGGAGCCGATCCCTCCGCCACGCGGGGCACGCTCACCGGCTGGCCGGTGGCGGCCAGAACGTCTTCAGCCTGGATGCGGCCATGGGGACCGCTGCCCCGCAGGGCCTCCAGGGCCACACCGAGCTGCAGGGCGAGCTTGCGGGCCCGTGGGCTCGCCACCACACGGCCGTTGCCGTTGCCCGATGGGGCTGCCACCGCCACCACGGGCACCTGGGCCACTGGAGCGGCAGGGACAGGGGTGGCAGGTGCTGGGGCGGCGGCAGCGGCCACCTGAGCCGGGGCGGGAGCGGGTGCCGCAGGGTTGGGAGTAGCAGCGGGAGCCGGAACCGCCGCCGGGGCGGCAGGCACCTTGGCCTGCACGCCGGCGATCTCGGCCTGGGTCTCCACGATCAGCCCGATCGTTTCACCCACCGGCGCGCTGCCACCGGCGGGCATCAGCACGGCGGCCAAAAAACCCTCGTTGAACGACTCCACATCCATGTCGGCCTTATCGGACTCGACCACCAGCACCGATTCACCGCGCTCGACCTTGTCGCCGGGTTTCTTAAGCCACTCCACGATCTTGCCCTCCGTCATGGTGGAGCTGAGGGCGGGCATGAAAATTTCGTGGGTGGCCAACGTTGGGGTCCCGCGGGATTGGGGCGGAGTTTACGCGGCTCGTTGCCCCGACTTCCGTGTCTCACCGGCCCTTACGGACATCGCAAGACCCGTGAGGTCGGCGCGTGCTGCAGCTTCGCGGCTCCGCCAGGAGCCGGTCCTTCGCGGCTCCGCCGGGAGCCGTTGCTTCAGCCCCCTCAACGCCCAGTCCGGACCAGCGGCCCCGAGGAGGTTGGGACGCCGCCCACCGGGGCCCTGAACGCTGCCAGGTCCGCTGGGGTAGGCGTCAGGAGGGGCTCTCGATCGCCTCGATCACGCCATCGCGCACCAGCACGGCCGCCTGGAGCTTCAGCACCAGGTTGTCGCCCACCGCCACATCCACGAAGCTCTCGATCTGGCCCTGCTCCACCACCTGCTCAAACTCCAGGTCGCGCACCTGGCGCTGCTGCTCCAGGACCTGGCGCTTCTGCTCATCGATCTCCGAGCGCTTGGCGGCCACCTGCTGCTGCACCGAGCCCACCTGCTCCTGCACGCGGGGATCGAGGGGGTTGGCGCTCTGGCGGCGGATCTCATCGATCACCTGCTGGCCCTCCTGCTCCAGCTGGGCGAGCTGCTGGTCGAGGTTGGCCAGGGCCGTGCTGAGTTCGCGCTCTGCATCCTCCTTCCAGCGGGGCGTGACCACGGCCCTCACGGTGATGTTCCGCTTGATTGTGATGGAGCTGCCGTCGGCCATGAGATGAAAAACTCAGTTCTCAGGCTGTCAGCCGGCCGCAAAAGGGTCAACTGGCAGTCAGGGCGGATGGCCGTCAGGGCTGATGGCCGTTCCCCCCGGCCCTCAGTCGTCGCCGTAGAGGGCGGCGATGGCACCCTGATCCCGGGCGGTGATGCGGTCGCGCCGCTGCTTGAGGGTCTGGGTGAGCAACCCGTTTTCGATCGTGAACGGCGCCACCAGCGCCACCCCCGCCAGCCGCTCATCGGGCCGCGATCCGGGACGGGCCGCCAGCACCCGGTTGCAGTCGCGGGAGAGGGCCTTCAGCAGAGCCGAATCCGCTGCAGCGCCCTCAGCACCGTGGGGCAGAGCAAGACCCTGAGCCTCGGCCCAAACCTGTAGGGGCTCGGCCCGGGGCACCAGCAAGGCGCCCAGTTGCTTGCGGTCTTGCCCCACCAGCATCACCTGCTCGATCAGGGGGGAAGCCGCCAGGGCCTCCTCCAGAGGCCCTGGCTCAATATTCTCACCACTGGTCAGCACGATCGTGTCCTTGGCTCGACCGGTGAGCACCAGGCTGCCGTCGGCCAGCAGCAGGCCGAGATCGCCGGTATCGAACCAGCCCTCGCCATCGATCGCCTTGGCGGTGGCCTCGGGTTTGCCGAAATAGCCCACCATGATCTGGGGCCCCCGGGCCAGCACCAGGCCCCGCTCCCCGAGCGCCAGGGTGCGGCGGCTCTCGGGATCCACCACCTTCAGAGCGGTGCCCTCGAGCGGACGGCCGGCACTGCCGCGGCGGTTCGCCCAGGGCCGGCGGCAGGTGAGCACCGGGGCGGTCTCGGTGAGGCCATAGCCCACCAGCAATTCGATGCCCACGGCCTCAAAGAAGCCATCCACATGAATGGGCAGGGCGCCGCCGCCGCTGATGGCGGTGCGCAGCTCACCGCCCACCAGCTGCTGGCGCACCTTCGGCCAGAGCAGGGCACCGGCCAGGCTGTGGAGCGGCCAGCGCAGGGCCGTCTCAGCCGCGGCTGCCAGGCGTGGGCCCGGGCCCTCCGGGATGAGGGTGAGATCACGGGCCCGGCGGCGGCAGAGATGGAAGCGGCCGCTGTTAGCCAGGCCCAGCTCCAGCAGACGCCGCCGCGAGGTCGGCATGGTGGCCAGCGCATCCTCGAAGCCGGCGTAGATCGCCTCCCAGATGCGCGGCACGCTGATCATGTACTGGGGCCGCACGTTCTGCAGATCGGTGCGGAAATGCTTGAGGCTGGTGTAGGTCTGGCAGGCGCCGCAGGCAAGGAGGAAATACTCGGCGCTGCGCTCATAGGCGTGCCAGATCGGCAGGATGCTCAGCACCCGGTCCCCCGCGCGGGGGGCCACCGCCACCCCCAGGTTCTGCACCTGGTGCAGGAGGTTGGCGTGGCTGAGGGGCACGCCCTTGGGTTCACCGGTGGTGCCTGAGGTGTAGAGGAGGGTGGCCAGACGCTGAGGGCCGCCCTCGGGCCAGGGGGGCGGCGGTTGGGCGGCGCCCCGCTCCAGAAGCTGATCCCAGCGGAGGCAGGGAGGGCGGCCCCCCGCCTTCGGATCGCCGGCCACGGGCCCCGCCCCAGCAGCCCTGCCGGGATCCGCCGGCGTGGTCGGACCCCAGCTGGCCGGCACCTCTCCCTCCAGCACCACCACGAAGCGCAACCGCCCGCACTGGGCCGGATCGAGGGCCAGCCGCTCCAGCAGGCCCGCCGATTCCACCACCAGAGCGATGGCGCCCGAGTCAGCCAAGATGTAGCGCAGCTCCTCCACCGGCGCCGCGCTGCCCCGCACCGCGTCGGCGGCCCCGGAGCGCATCAGTCCCTGATCAGCCAGCAACCAGCGCGGGCCGTTCTCGGCGAACAGGGCCACCACATCGCCGCCGGCCACCCCGAGGGAGGCGAAGCCGCTGGCGGCGGTTTCGATGCCCTGGCGCAGCTGGCGGAAGCTCAGGGTCACCGGGGGGTGCAGGTGGGGGGCCTCCAGGGCTGGATCGTTGCCGTGGCGGGCCTCCAGCTGGGGCCAGAGCTGCTCGAGCCCCTGCAGGTCGGACCAGTCGTGCCGCAGGGCCAGGGCACTGCGATCGGCACCATCGGCGGCCCAGTGGATCTCGGCGGCGGGTGTGGCGGCGGACGGCATGAAGGCGGCGGGCCAGACAGCGGCCCAAAGGGTGCCACGGATCTGCGCCGGCCGGCGAGGGCGCCGGCCGGCGCGTGGGGACCGAGAGGCTTGGCCGCTCAGGCGGCGGAGCCTGCGACGGGCGGCGCTCAGGGCTCAGTGCTCAGTGCTCAGTGCTCAGTGCTCAGTGCTCAGGAGCCAGAGTTCTCAGGAGCCACTGCCCGCCTGACTTTGCGCCATCGGCTCCCGCGGTGACACCGCTGGCTGCCCCATCCCCTCCAGCTCCTCACCCTGCCGCGGCGGCCGCAGTCGTAGAGCAAACCGCCGCTCCAACTGGCCCAGCAGCCCGGGCGCCACGTCTCGGCAGGTGAGACCGGGCCTCCAGTCGGCCAAGCGCCCCACCGGACGATCGGCGATGCCGCAGGGCACGATCGCCGCGAAGCCCTCCAGGGCGCAGTCCACATTGAGGGCGAGGCCGTGCTGGCTGATCCAGCGGCGAGCGCCCACCCCGATGGCCGCCAGCTTGCGGCCCTCCAGCCAGACCCCGGTGCGCCCAGCGCAGCTCTCCCCCGGCAGGTCCAGCTCAGCGAGCAGATCGATCACCACCTGCTCGAGATCGCGCAGATAGAGGTGCAGGTCAGCGCCATGGCGCTGCAGGTTCAAGACCGGATAGAGCACCAGCTGGCCGGGGGCGTGGTGGGTCACCTCACCGCCGCGGTCGATGCGGTGGAGGGGCAGGGGCGGATCGGCCGGATCGAAGCGCAGGTGGGCCGTGCTCGCGCCACGCCCGAGGGTGTAACAGGGTTCATGCTCCAGCAGCAGCACCGTCTCCGGAGCTTCGGGATCAGCCAGCAAGCGCTCCTGGAGCTGCCGCTGCCAGGCCCAGGCCCGAGCAAACGGCACCGGGCCCGGCGGTTCATAAAGGATTGCGGAGCGTCTGGTGTCCATCGGGCACCGTTCCTAGCGTGGAAACAGCCAAGACCCCCGCGACTTCCGACGTTCCGCGGGGCGGTTGGCACCCGATGAAACTCCTGATCCATGGCCGCAATCTGGATGTCACTCCCGCCATCCGCGACTACACCGAAGCCAAACTGGGCCGCGCCATCAACCACTTCGAAGGGCTGGTGAAGGAGGCCGATGTGCATCTCTCGGTGACCCGCAACCCACGGGTCCCCCAGCAGACTGCGGAGGTCACGGTGTTTGCCAACGGCCTGGTGATCCGCGCCCAGGAACGCAGTGAGAACCTCTACGCCAGCATCGACATGGTGGCCTCGAAGCTGAGCCGCCAACTGAATCGCTACAAGGACCGCATCCAGCACCGCACCCAGGGACCGGTGCACCGCTCCGCCGCCGCCGAGGAGGCCGGCGCCGCCACGCTGCCACCCCCGGGCCAGAGCCTCACCGACGGCAAAGAGGCCGAACTCCCCAGCCGGGGCGTGCGGCGCAAGTACTTCGCCATGCCGCCGATGGAACTGGAGGAGGCCGTGCACCAACTGGAGCTGATCGACCACGACTTCTTCGTGTTCCGCGAAGCCGGCAGCGGCCAGGTGCAGGTGGTGTACCGCCGCAACCACGGGGGCTTCGGCGTGATTCAGCCGAAGGACGCATGAGCCGGGATCTCCCGGATCTGGCCCCCCTGATCGACCACGCCCTGCTCGATCCCCATCGGGGCAGGGATGCGGTGCTTGCCTGTTGCGATGAGGCCCGCCACTTCGGGTTCGCCGGGGTATGCGTGGCCTCCCGCTGGGTGGCCACAGCCCGCGAGCGCCTGCCGGCGGGCGATGCGGTGCGGCTGGTGAGCGTGGTGGGCTTTCCCTTCGGAGCGGTGCCGGCCGCGATCAAGCGCGCCGAAGCGGAGGCAGCCGCGGCCGCCGGCGCCGATGAACTCGATGTGGTGCCCGATTTCGGCGCCCTGGCCGATGGCGACAGCACCACCCTGCTGGCGGACCTGGCCCCGATCACGGAGCTGGGCCTGCCTGTGAAGGTGATCCTGGAGATGGGCCGGCTGGAGCCGGAGGCCCTCGCCCTGCTGGTTGAGGTGAGCCTCGATGCCGGTGCCCGCTTTCTCAAGAGCGGCAGCGGCTTCGGGCCTGCGGTGTCGGCCCCGCAGGTGCGCCAGCTGGCGGCGCTGGCCCGGGGCCGGGCCGGCATCAAGGCCTCGGGGGGCATCGCCTCCCTGGAACAAGCCCTGGAGCTGGTGGAGGCCGGCGCGGTGCGGCTGGGTACCAGCCGGGGGGTGGCCCTGATGCAGGCGCTGCGGCGGGGCGCTCCTGCCGCCGGGTCCAGCGGCTGAGGAGGCACCTTGCCGGAGCAGCTGCTGGAGGGATTGGTGATGAGCTGCCGCCCGCTCGGCGAGAACGACCGACTGCTCACCCTGCTCAGCGAGGCCGAGGGCATGGTGAGGCTGGCGGTGCCGGGGGCACGGCGCCCTCGCAGCAGCCTGGCGGCGGCGGTGCCCCTCACCCTGCTGCGGCTCCAGGTGGGCGGCCGGGGCGATCTCAAACGGGTGCGACAACTGCAGGTGCTCCACAGCCATGGAGCCCTCGGGGAGCGCCTGGAGACACTCGCGGCGGCCCAGGGGTTGGTGGAGCTGGGCCTGGCCCTGGTGCCGGGTGAGGATCCCGTACCGGGCCTGCTCGCCGACCTGCTGCTGCAGCTGGGTCGGCTGGAAACGGTGGTGCGGGAGCGGCAGGAGCGTGCCGAGGCCCTGGCGATCGCGGTGCAGGGGAGTGTGCATCTGCTGGCCCTAGGGGGCCTGGCCCTGCCGCTCCAGAGCTGCGCTCGCAGCGGTGAGGCGTTGCAGCCCCCGGTGGGGCACTGGGACTGGCGCTGCAGCCTGCTCCCCCAGGAGGGGCTGGTGATCGGCGCCATTCCGGGAGCGCGGCTTGTGCTCAATGCCTCCGAGTTGGCGCTGCTGCAGCGGCTGCCCCGGGCCGGCACGCCCCGTCGCCGGGACGGGGATCTGCTGGGGCCGGAGCGGGTGTGGTTGCACCTGCTCGAACTCATCGAGGCGTGGTGGGGCGAACACCTGGGCCGACGCCCCCGGGCCTTCAGACTGCTGCGTGCCGGCTTCGAACCCGGGGAGCCCGCCCGATGAACCGCCAACCGCCATGAGCCAGACAGGTGACGACCGCGGCCCGGCAACCGCTGCCTTCGAACCCGAACCGGATGCCCCGACAGCCCCGACAGCTGCCCCGATGGCGGCAAGTGGTGCCCCGAGGGCGGCAACGGGCGGAGAGGGCGGCATCGCTGCCCTGCTTACCAGCGTGCAGTTTCGGCGGCTCTGGCTGGGGCAGATCTTCTCCCAACTGGCAGACAAGTTCTACATCGTGCTGATGGTGTTCCTGATCGCCCAGTACTGGGTGACGGACAACCCCGCCAATCCCGCCTTAGTGGATGCGGCGGCGGCAATCCGCATCGATCTGGAGACCCGGGCCCAGGTGATCACCCTGATGGCCACGGGCATCTACGTGGCCAACACGATTCCAGCGATCCTGCTGGGCACGGTGGCGGGGGTCTGGGCCGACCGCTGGCCGAAGCGCAAGGTGATGGTGGCCTCCAATGCCCTGCGGAGCGGCCTGCTGCTGTTGGCACCCCTCTGCCTGCTGCCGGGGCCGGTGTGGCTGGGGCTGAGCTGGGGCTACTGGGCCCTGGTGGGCATGACCTTCCTCGAATCGGTGCTCACCCAGTTCTTCGCCCCCGCAGAGCAGGCCATGCTGCCCCTGCTGGTGCCCTCGGGCCAACTGCTGGCGGCCAACTCGGTGTATCAGGCCACCAGCATGGCCGCCACGATCGTGGGATTCGCGGTGGGGGATCCGGTGCTGCGGCTGCTGCAGAAGGGTCTGGCCCAGGTCGGCATTCCGGGGGGTGAATTCGTGCTGCTGCCGCTCTGCTACGGGCTGGCGGCTGTGGCCATCGCCGGCATCACCCTCGAGGAGCCCGTCCGGATCCCCCGCGCCATTTCCGTGTGGGAGGAGATCGGCGAGGGCGTGCAGGTGCTGCGGGAACGGCGCAGCGTGCGCGCCGCCATGATCCAACTCGTGCTGCTCTACAGCCTCCTCGCCGCCCTCTACGTGCTGGCGATCAGCCTGGCGGCCACGATCGAGAGCCTCGGCCCCACGGGCTTCGGGATCCTCCTGGCCGCCAGCGGCGTCGGCCTGGCGCTGGGGGCCCTGGCGGTGGCCCAGATGGGGGAACGCTTCAACCGACGCCTGCTCGGCACCAGCGGCCTCGGGGTGGTGGCCTGCAGCCTGGTGCTGCTGGGGCAAGCCCGAGGCCAGCTGGTGCCCACCCTGGCGCTCTGCGCGTTGCTGGGGGTGGGGGCAGCGGTGCTGGCGATCCCGGCCCAGACCACGATCCAGGAGGACACCCCCGAGGACCAACGGGGCAAGGTGTTTGGCCTGCAGAACAACCTGATCAACATCGCCCTCAGCCTGCCGCTGGTGCTGGCCGGGGCGGTGGTGAGCCGCTACGGCCTGCTGCCGGTGCTCTGGGGCCTGGCGGCGATTGCCGTACTAACCGCCCTGCTCGAACAACCCTGGCGGCGCTGCTAGCTTTTCCGATCGAATGCGGGTGGAGATCGGTGGTTCAGATTGCCTGGTTGGGCAAAAAATCCCCCTTCTGCGGCAACGTGACCTATGGCCTGAGCACCACAGAATCGCTCCGCCGCCGCGGCCATGCGGTGCACTTCATCCACTTCGACACCCCGACCGCTCCGCTGGGGACGCCCCTGGGCCGGGCGGATGGGGGCTCCCCCCAGGCTGTGGCCGTCCGGGCCGGGGGAGGCGAGCTGGAGCCGGAGGTCACCCTGCCCTACCTGGTGAAGTCGCAGGTCTACACCATCCCCTCCCCCGGAGCCCAGCGGGAGCTGCGGGAATCCCTGGAGCGGATCCGGCCCGACCTGGTCCACGCCAGCCTCACCCTCTCCCCCCTCGACTTCCGACTGCCCGACCTCTGCCAGCAGCTGGGATTGCCGCTGGTGGCCACCTTCCATCCCGCCTTCGACGCCAGCCTGCGCAACCTGAGCGCCGGCACCCAGCAGCTCACATACCAGCTCTACGCCCCCTCCCTGGCCCGCTTCGACCGAGTGATCGTGTTCTCCGAGCTCCAGGCGGAGTTGCTTGAGCGGCTGGGGGTGCGAAGGGAGCGGCTGGCGGTGATCCCCAACGGGGTCGACAACGACCTTTGGTCGCCGGCCCCCAGGACTCCGGGCCCGGTTCTAAGCGACCTGCGGCGCCGCTACGCCGGCCGCCGGGTGTTTCTCTACATGGGCCGCATCACCACCGAGAAGAACCTGGAGGCGCTGCTCAAGGCCTGGCGCCTGGTGCGGCCGGCGGGCTGTGTGCTGCTGATCGTGGGCGATGGCCCCCTGCGGGCCTCCCTGCAGAACCCCGGCGAGCCGGATGTGGAGTGGTGGGGCTTCGAGGCCAGTCTGGAGCGTCGGATCGCCCTGCTGCAGCTGGCGGAGGTGTTCCTGCTGCCCTCGCTGGTGGAAGGTCTGTCGCTGGCCCTGCTGGAGGCGATGGCGGCCGGAACGGCCTGCGTGGCCACCGATGCCGGTGCCGATGGCGAGGTTCTGGAGGGTGGAGCGGGGATCGTGATCAGCACCCAGGGGGTCACCACCCAACTGCGCACCCTGCTGCCGGTGCTGCGCGACCAGCCGGTGCTCTCCGCCGAGCTGGGCCGCCGCGCCCGGGCCCGGGTGATCGAGCGCTACACCCTCACCCGCAACATCGATGCCCTCGAACAGCTCTACACCGACCTAACCCGGGCACCTGTGGTGGCCTGAAAGCAGCCGCCCCGGATCGCCGTGAGCCCCACCAGGGCGTTGTAGGCGTCGAAATCCAGCAGACCCCCTGGAAAGCGGCGTTGCTCGCGAGCAGCTGCAGTGGGCCGCCAGTGGTGGAGAAAGCGGACGCGAGGGCGCTCTCCCGGGCCGGAACCCTGCCGGGCGGAAACCGGTGATGCCCCCCTCAGTAGCGCTCCGGCCGGGGGCGCCACCAAGTGGAGTTGAGCCCCCCCCGGGCCAGCTCCGCCGCCCGGACCTCCAACCGGCGCCGATCCACCCGCCAGAGGCGATACAGCCCGCTGCGGGCCAGCTCCGTGGTCCCCAAGCCCCGCCAGTGGGGAAGGGCGGCGGTGGCCGCATCGATCACCAGCATCACGGTGGGTTGCCGTGTCGCCGAGCTGGGAAGCTGGCCAGCGCGGCGCTCCCGCCGCAAACGATCGGACAGGTTGATCGGCCCCTCCGGGGGGGTGCCCTCGTAGAGCACCACCCGGCGGCTGTAGTAATGCAGCGAAGGCTTCAGGATCCCCACCATCGCCACGGGCTCACCGGGTCGGGCCTGATGCCGCACGGCCTCCGCCATCGCCCGCACCGGAGCGCCGCGCAACTGGTCGCCCAGGGTCCAGAGCGGCAGCAGCACCAACGGCACGAAGGCCACCAGGGGGAGCTGGAGCAGCAGCAGCGGCAGGGGCCAGGGCCCGCGGCGCCAGCACCAGCCCAGGGAGGCGGCCAGCAGATAACAGGCAGCGGCCAGGGGCAACCGTCCGCTGGCCAGGATCCCGGCGGGCAGGGTGGCCAGCTCGGGGTCCTGAATCAGCGGAACCCATAGGGGGCCCGCCAGGTAGGCCACACCGAGCAAGGCGCAGAGTGCCAGGCTGAGGCTCCAGGCGCGTTCGAGGGCGCGATCGCGGACGCGACCGGACGACGAACCGCCCAGAGCCGCACCGCTAGGCCCCGGTCCTCCGAGCTCTGAGCCGGCGAGCGCTGAGCCGCCGAGCTCCCGGCCGCCGGGCTCTAGTCCTGCCAGCGCCGAACCGCCGGCCCCCGAACCGCCGAACCCCCGGCGCCCCGCCTCCCGGGCCCCGACCTCCGAGGCCGATGCAGCAGCTCCACCGCCAGCGGCCAGCAGGATCAGCAGACCCGCCGCCGGCGTGGCCGGCAGCCAGTAGCTCGGCAACTTGGTGGCGGCGATGGTGAAGAACGCGAGCACAGCCAACAACCAGCAGGCCGCGAACCGATGGAGGGAAACCGCAGGGGGCTCGGAGCGCAGGGGCCAGGGACCCAAGGCCCGCCTCAGCCCCAGCAGCAGCAGGGGGGTAACAGGCAGGCTGGCCACAACGAGGATCGGCCCAAAGAACCACCAGGGCTGGAGGTGGTGGTTCACCACCGCGGTAAAGCGCTGGAGGTTGTGGTAGCCGAAGAAGCTGTCCCAAAAGGGGCGCCCCTCCCGCAGCAGGACCATTCCATACCAGGGCAGGGCCAGCAAGGTCGCCAGGGCAATCCCCGTCAGGGGCCGGAGCCGGCGCCGCAGGGTGGCAGCGTCCGCCTGCAGCGCGGCGAAGAGCAGCAGGGTGAGGGCCACCAGCACCAGGGCCACGGGCCCCTTGGTGAGAACAGATAGGGCCAGCACGGGCCAGGGGATCCACCAGCGGGAACCGGGATCGGCATAGGTGCGCCAGCAGAGCAACAGGCTGGAGGCCAGGGTGGCGGTGAACAGGGCATCGCTGACGCCGATCCGGCTCCAAAGGAGCACCAGGGGGGAGAGGGCGAAGGCCAGGGCGCCCACCAGGGGAGGCAGCAGCGGAGCCAGCTCAGGGGCCAGCCCAGGGCGAGGGGCGCTGGCGTTGCTTCCCGCACCCCGTGCCTGAGGCCAGCGCCGCAGCGTGTCGGCGAGCACCAGCATCAGCGCCACCGTGGCCAGGGCGGAGGGCAGGCCGGCGGCCCAGCTTCCCAGCGGATCCCAGCGCTCCTGGCCCGGCAGGCGATGAACCAGGGCCATCAGCCAGTACACCAGCGGCGGCTTGTCGTAGCGGGGCAGACCGTTCACCTGGGGCACCAGCCAGTCGCCCATTGCGGCCATCGCCCGGGCGGAGGCGGCGAACAGAGGCGGGGTTTCATCCACCAGCCCCGTGCTTCCCAGCCGCACCACGAAGAGCAGCACACCCAGCAACAGGGTGACCAGAACGACCACCAGGCCGGCCCGTCGCTGAAGCCATCCCCCCATCAGCCCGCCTCTGTCTCGTGGGCGGCGCCGCTCGCCACGCCTCCCTCCGGAGCCACGGGCCCGCCCGCTCTGGCCCCGCCATCCGCCCCGCCGCTGGCCCCGGCCACCGCCGGCTGCCAGAGCTGGCCCCGCCGGTTGATCAGGAGCACCGAAACCAGCGCCAGGGCGGCTCCGAGCCACTGCAGCGGAGCGAGCCGCTCCTCCAGCAACAGAAAGCCGCAGAGCAGGGCGAACACCGGGGTGAGGAAGGTAAGGGCGGTGAAGCCGGTGAGGTCGCCGCGGCTGGCGAAGCTAAAGAAGAGCCCGTAGGCCAGGGCGCTGCCGAACAGGGAGGCGTAGGCCATCAGGGCCCAGTCGAGGGTGCTCCAGGCCGGGCGCAGGGCATCGAGAACCGCCGCCGCCGAGGCCCCTGGCGCCAGCAGAGGGCCCAGAGCCACGGCCAGCAGCAACGGCACCCCTCCCAGCAGCATGTGCCAGGCGGTGATCGCCACCGGATCACTCCGACGGGTGGCATAGCGGCAGAGCACGGTGCCCACCGCCATGGCGGCGGCGGCCCCCAGCATCCAGGCCTCGCCATGGCTCCAGGGGTGCAGGCCCTGCACGGCCGGGCCCTGCAGCCA
Organism: Cyanobium sp.; assembly: GCA_014191755.1. Lineage (GTDB taxonomy): Bacteria > Cyanobacteriota > Cyanobacteriia > PCC-6307 > Cyanobiaceae > Cyanobium. Next base: position 15,115 of record BJHE01000022.1, on the reverse strand, counting down.
CCACTGGCGCAGCAGCTCCGGCGGCAAACCGAGACAGACGATGCCGAGCAGCCCCACCAGCAACCCCAACCAGCCCAATGGATTGATCGCTTCGCCGAACAAGGCCCGCGCCAGCAGCGCCACCAGCAAGGGCTGGGAATCGATCAGCACCGAGCCCAGACCAGCGCCGGTCTGGACGAGGCCCCTGGCCAGCAATGCCTGGAACAGGGTGGCATCCACGAACGCGAAGGCGAGCAGGGAGGGGATGTCGCCGGGATCCACGCGCAGCGAGCGGCCCAGGAGCCGGGCCACCAGGAGCAGCACCAGGGCTGCGGGCAGCAACCGCAGGCTGGCCACCAGCAGGGGGTCAACCCCTTCAAGCAGGGGCTTCATCGCTGCCATGGCCGTGCCCCAGAGCGCGAAGGGCAGCAGCATCAGCAGCCAGCGCAGCAGCGGCGGGAGGGGGGGTGTCAGGTCGGCCTGAGCCATGGGAAAGGGTCGGGCCTCAGGCCGGCGGCGGGCCGGATGCGAGCCCTCTTTTTAAGATCCGATCAAACCACCCTGATCCCATGCTCTGGCCCTGGCGCCGCAAGACCCGCCGCACCCTGGCCCGGATCGCGATCGAGGGTCCGATCGCCGGAGGCACCCGCACCCGGGTGCTCAAGGCCCTCGATCAGGTGAGCCGGCGCGAATGTCCGGCCCTGCTGCTCCGGCTCGACACCCCTGGCGGCACGGTGGGCGACAGCCAGGAGATTCATGCCGCCCTGCTGCGCCTGCGGGAAAAGGGCTGCCGGGTGGTGGCCAGCTTCGGCAACATCTCCGCCTCCGGCGGGGTGTACGTGGGGGTGGCGGCCGAGAAGATCGTGGCCAATCCCGGCACCATCACCGGCTCGATCGGCGTGATCCTGCGGGGCAACGACCTCTCGCGTCTGCTGGAGCGGATCGGGGTGCGATTCGAAACGGTGAAGAGTGGCCCCTACAAGGACATCCTTTCGCCCGACCGGGCCCTGAACGAGGCGGAGCGGCTGCTGCTGCAGGAGTTGATCGATTCGAGCTACGGCCAGTTCGTGACGGCGGTGGCCCAGGGGAGGGGTCTGGAGGAGGAGGTGGTGCGCCGCTTCGCCGATGGCCGCGTGTTCAGCGGCGCCCAGGCCCGCGAACTGGGCCTGGTGGATGAACTGGGCGATGAGGAGCGGGCCCGCCGCCTGGCCGCTGAGCTGGCCGGCCTCGACCCTGAGCACTGCAAGACCGTGACCTTTGGCAAGGCTCCCGGCCGGCTGGCGGCCCTGGTGCCGGGCCGCAGCCTGCTGGAGACGATCGGCACGGCCCTGCGACTCGAGCTGGCCTGGGCCGGCCAGCCCCTCTGGCTGTTCCGTCCATGAACGACCCCGGCTGGACCCTGCGCGCCCTGCGAGGTGCCACCACCGCCACCGCCAACACCAGCGAGGCGATCGGCGAGGCCGTGGCCGAACTGATCGAGGAGCTGGTGCGGCGAAACGGGTTGGAGGGAGAACGGGTGCTTTCGGTCACCTTCTCGGTGACCACCGATCTCGATGCCTGCTTTCCTGCCGCCATCGCTCGCCGCCGGGCCGACTGGGGCGCGGTGGCCCTGCTCGACTGCCAGCAGATGGCCGTGCCGGGCGACCTGGAGCGCTGCATCCGCCTGCTCGTCCATGCCTGGCTGCCGGCGGAGCGGGAGGTGGCCCACGCCTATCTGCGCGATGCCACCCGACTGCGGCCCGATCTGGTGAAGGAGAGCTGAAGCCGCTGGGGGGCCGGTGCGGACATCCCACCCCCAGCCAGCTCCCCCGCCGACCACTCCCCAGGCGGGGGGTCAATCACCCTGCGGAGAATCGAAGCATTCAATTCGCCCCATCCCATGGCCCCCATCCGACCCCTCGGGGCGATCCGTCAGGTCCTCCGCGGCATCGCAGGCAGCTGCCGCGGCCGGGGCGTGGCTGAAGGATTGCTGGGCAAGGCCACCGCCTTCGGGGCCGCTGCCAGCATGGCGCTGGCGACCACCCAGCTGCCCGGCATGATCCCTGGCCTGGGAAGCAGCGGCGGCAGCGCCAGGGCTCAGGGCACCTCGGGCCTGGTGGAATTCCGCTGGGACAACAACAAGGACTACAACAAGCTCTATTACTTCGTCACCAGCACAATCCGGCAACAGCGCTCCGATTACTACTTGATCCTGCGTCCGAAGGACCGCAAGACGGCGATCCTCAAGCTCACGATCACGATCCCCGATCACTTCGACACCAAGATCGATCCCAAAATGATTCAGCTCTGCCGCATGAGCAGCGGCGGCATGACCAAGCGCACACGCTGCGAGAAGAAGCTCCCCGCCACGATTGAGGTGAGTCCGGGTGGCAAGGCCATCGAGGTGTTCCCCGAAACTCCGATTCCAGTGGACGGCACGGTGGGAGTCATGATGACCCTGTTCAATCCCTTCAACGCCGGCATGTTCCAGTTCAACGCCCTGGCCCAAGCCCCGGGCGAGGTGCCGATCTCGGGCTACCTGGGCAGCTGGCTGATCGAGATCGACCCCAACTGACTGCAGGGGGTGCCTGATAGGGTGGCGGGCTGAGAAGCCAACGTCATGACAAAGCGCACCCTGGAAGGAACGAGCCGTAAACGCAAGCGTGTGTCTGGCTTCCGTGTGCGGATGCGCAGCCACACTGGCCGCCGCGTGATCCGCACCCGCCGCCGCCGCGGCCGGTCCCGTCTGGCGGTTTGAGCCCGGCAGGGACGATGTCCCTGCCACAGCGGCATCGGCTGCGGGGGAAACGCCCCTTTGATCGGCTCTATCGCCAGGGGCGTCGCCACCACGGCGAGCTGATGGTGTTGCGCCTGCTCCAAGCCCAGGCCGAACTCCTTCCCCCGTCCGACCGCAACCGCAGTCCAAGCCCCTGGCGCTGCGCCGTGGTGGTGAGCGGCAAGGTGAGCAAACGCTCCGTACGACGCAACCGTCTGCGGCGCCTGCTTCACGCCCATCTGCTGCGACAGGCCCCCACAGGCACCCACCCCTTCTGGCTGCTGCTCAGCCTCAAACCGGAGGCCGCGGCCACGGCGGAGCCTCGGCTGCTGGAAGAATGCACCCATCTCTTGCGTAAGGCAGGCCTGCTCCATGAACCAGGATCGCCTCCCTGACCCCGGTCCCACGGCCGGGAGCGCCGCCGCAGCCGCGCCCTCCACGCCCAGCGAACCCGCCAGCCTCACCAGCGGCGAAACCATTTACTACGAGGGCGGTCCGGCCCGGGGCGACCTGGTGCTGAGCCTGCTGATCGGCCTCACCGTGATCGGCCTGCCGATCGCCGTTGGAGCGATCGTGCGGGCCCTTTGGCTGCGCTATCGCATCACCAGCCGCCGTATTTCAGTGAGTGGCGGCTGGTTGGGCCGGGATCGCACCCAGGTGGTGTATTCCCAGATCCAGAAGGTGCTCTCGGTGCCGAGGGGCTTCGGCGCCTGGGGCGACATGGTGCTGGTGCTCAACGATGGCAGCCGGCTCGAGATGCGCTCGGTGCCCCGCTTCCGGGAGCTGGAGGCGTTCATCGAGGAGCGGCGCCAGGCCCGCGCTTCAGCCCCCTCCGCCCGGTCCGCTCCAGGGTTCGGGGATACGTCCCGGGCCCCCGCCTGATTCACCCCTGTGCTGGGGCACACTGGCCCCGGCATCGACCCACCCTTCCCCCAGCCCTCCTTTGCTGTGATCGGCTACATCTCCGACAACCTGCTGCTCCCGATCCTCGATTTCTTTTATGGATTGGTGCCCAGCTACGGCCTGGCGATCGTCGCCCTCACAGTGGTGATCCGGCTGGCGCTCTTCCCACTCAGTGCCGGATCGATCCGCAGTGCCCGCCGCATGCGCATCGCCCAGCCGGTGATGCAGCAGCGCCAGGCGGAGATCAAGAGCAAGTACGCCAACAACCCCACCAAGCAGCAGGAGGAGCTGGGCAAGCTGATGAAGGAGTTCGGCAGCCCCCTGGCGGGCTGTCTGCCCCTGGTGGTACAGATGCCGATCCTGTTCGCGCTGTTCGCCACCCTGCGGGGCTCACCCTTCGCCGATGTGCCCTACACCTTCAACCTCAAGGTGCTGCCGGCTGATCAGATCGCGGCGGTGGAGACCAAGCCCTTCAACACGCCCAGCCATTCGATCTTCGTGACCAGCACCAGCCATGTGCCGGTGATCGGCACCCTGGAAAAGGGCACGAAGCTGGGCGTGGGCGACACCGAAACGGTGGCCCTCCACACCCGCGAAGGGGGCAGCTTCGCCTCTGTGCTCTCCGAGGTGGAGAACGGCGATGCCTTCCAGCCCAGCTGGAACGTGACCAAGGGGGAAGGAGTGGTGAGCGTGGCCGACGACGGCACGATCACCGCTCTTACCCCCGGTGACGCCACGGTGGAGGCCACGATCCCCGGCCTGGCGGCCCGCAGCGGCTTCCTGTTCATTAAGGCCCTCGGCCAGGTGGGCTTCATGACCGACGGGGCGGTGAACTGGGATATCGCCTTCCTGGTGGCGGCCTTCGGCGCCAGCCTGTTCATCTCCCAGATCCTCTCGGGGATGGGGATGCCGGCCAATCCGCAGCAGTCCACGGCCAACAAGATCACGCCGGTGATGATCACGGCGATGTTCCTGTTTTTCCCGCTACCCGCCGGGGTGTTGCTTTACATGGTGGTGGCCAACGTCTTCCAGGGCCTGCAGACCTGGATCCTCAGCCGGGAGGCCCTGCCGGAGAACCTCCAGCAGATCCTCGACAAGCAGACCGCCCAGCAGGCCACCGCCACCGCCACGGCCGGCGGAGGGAGCGAGCGGCTTCCCTTTGAGCCGAAGGGCCGCAAATGAGCCTCGCGGCCGGCGCCCCGCCACCGCTGCGTCCCGTGTCCCTGCCGGAGCTGCGGTTGCTGGCGGCCCCTCGCCACTGGGAGGTGAACCAGCTGATCGCAGGGCTGGAAAGCCTCACCCCCGTGCGGGGCCTGCTCACGGCCCACCACCACAGCGGCGTGCTGGAGGTGGAAGGGGAGGTTGACACCATCGTGACCCTGCGATGCGACCGCTGCCTCAACCTCTTCAACCAAGCCTTGCGGGCCGAAGCCCACGAGCTGCTGGAACTGGCCGCAGCCGGCGTCGGTTCCGGGCAAGGCTCCACCCTGCCCCACCCCTCCCGGCCGCTGGATCCCACCGAGCTCACCCCAGGCGGCGATGACCTCGACGACAGGCTCGATCCGGAGGGCGACTTCGACCCGGAGCGCTGGCTGTTCGAGCAGCTCAGCCTGCGACTACCCCTGGTGAGCCGTTGCGGTGCGGAGTGCCCCGGTCCGGCCACCTGGAGCAGCGAGGAGGGCAGCGGCGACAGCCGCTGGGCGGCCCTACGCAAGCTCAAAGAGAGCTGAACCAGCAACCCATGGAAGTCCCCCTGGCCGACCAGTTGGATCTCCTGATCCGTTCCCGCACGCCGATTCTCTGGATCCGCAGCCTGGAGGAGGAACGGGTGGAGATGCTGTTGGAGCGGGCGGCAGAGCGGCTGGGGGGGCGGCGCCTCTTCCGCTGGGACTTCATCGGGGGCCTGCGCGGAGCCCCGGGCCGCGAGGGCGAAGCGAGCCGGAACCCGATGGCCGCCCTCGACTTGCTGGGCCCTGTGCCGGAGGAGCAGGGCGCGATCCTGCTCCTGAAGGATTTCCACCGCTACGGCGATGATGCGGGCATCTGCCGGCGGCTGCGCAACCTGGCCGCTGAGCTGCGGCAGTGCCCCCACACTCTGGTGATCACCGCACCGCAATGGCGCCTACCGGCCGAACTGGAAGACAGCGTGGCCGTGCTGGAACTGCCCCTTCCCGATGGAAACGAGATCGCCCGGCTGCTGGCGAGCATCGCGGCGGCCAGCGGCGAACCGTTGGAGCCGGCAGTGCTGGCCGAGCTGGCCGGCGCCTGCCACGGCCTCAGTGAGCAGCGGGTGCGCCAGCTGGCGGCCCGGGCCCTGGCCCAGCGGGGCCGCCTGGGGGAGGCGGATCTGGCCGAGGTGCTGGAGGAGAAACGCCAGGCGATCGCCCGCAGCGAGCTGCTTGAGTACTGCCCCAGCGAGGCCAGCCCCGCCGATATCGGCGGTCTGGAGGCGCTCAAACACTGGCTGGAGCAGCGCCACCGGGCCTTCAGCGAGGAGGCGCGCCGCTACGGCCTGCCCCTGCCGCGGGGTGTGCTGCTGGTGGGACCCCAGGGCACCGGCAAGAGCCTCACCGCCAAGGCGATCGCCCACAGCTGGGGCATGCCGCTGCTGCGGCTGGATGTGGGGCGGCTGTTCGCGGGGCTGGTGGGGGCCAGTGAGGCCCGCACGCGGGAGATGATCCAGCGGGCCGAGGCGATGGCCCCCTGCGTGCTCTGGATCGATGAGATCGACAAAGGCTTCGGCCTCGGGGTGGGGGGCGGCAGTGACGGCCGCAGCGATGGCGGCACCAGCCAGCGGGTACTGGCCAGCGTGCTCACCTGGATGGCGGAGAAGAGCAGCGCCGTGTTCGTGGTGGCCACCGCCAACGCCGTGGAACGGCTGCCGGCCGAGCTGCTGCGCAAGGGCCGCTTCGATGAGATCTTCCTGCTGGAGCTCCCCAGCCCGGCGGAACGGGGCGCCATCCTCGACCTGCAGCTGCGCCGCCGTAGGCCAGCCCACAGGATCGGCCTGCAGGTGCTGGTGGACCGCACCGAGGGCTTCTCTGGAGCCGAATTGGAGCAAACGGTGATCGAGGCGATGCATCTGGCCTTCGCCGAGGGCCGCGAGCCCGGCGAAGCCGACCTGATCGCCGCCGCCTCCCAGGTGGTGCCCCTCTCCCGCACCGCCCGGGAGCAGCTGGAGGCCCTGCGCCAGTGGGCCTCCAGCGGCCGGGCCCGGCCCGCATCTCCGCCTCCGGCCTAAGCCGGTGAGGCCCCGGCCCGCAGCGCGCAACACTGCCGGAGCCGCCTGAGCGACGGCAGGATCTGCAGCCACGATCTGGGGTGGGTCTTCACCCAGTGGATCAGCACCCTCAGGGATTGGGCTGGCGCCGCCAGTGCACGGGATTAAGTCCTTTCATTGGACATTCACCGGGGATCCCATCCCAGCACCGGCAAGATGTTGAGCCTGGCCGAACAGCGCTCGCAGCACCAGCGCCAGCGCGCCCTCAACCACTACGGCTCCCTCCTGGGGGGGCCTTTGGTGTCCGTGCTGCCCACCCCTCCGGTCTCCTGCAAGATCCCCACCCCCATCTCCAGCGGCAACGGCTAAGCCCGGCCCCGCCGCTCGCCCCGGCCTTAGCGCCGCAGGGCCGATGTAACAGAACCATGAAGTTCCCGAACAACCCGTAACAACTCCGCCGGCCGCCGTGTTCCGGGCCAGCCACCGCCGGTAGCTTCTGGCCAGATGCACCAAATGCGTGACTCCCACCCCAAGCCCCCGCGGCGAAATCACCGGCCAACTCGCGGTGGCCTGTCTCGGCGCCGGCGTGGTCACCAGTCTGGCGGTGGCCCAGGGACAGGATCCCTGCACCGCCCTCGGCATCACCCTCTTCTCCGCCCTGGCAGCAGTCATGGTGGGCCAGGTTCTCTAAGGCTCCGCCGCGGGCGGCATCCCTCTGGGCGGCACCGCCCCGGCAACCCCGCAGCCAACCCATGGCTGATCACGACCCCAGCCTGCAGCTCGATTCATCCGGCAGCAGCCGGATCTTCGCCTACGCCGCCCTGACGCTCTACGGGGCCTTTCTCAGCGGCGTGGCATCGGCGGCCTATCCACAGCCTCATGGGCATTCCCACCGGCAGCTGGGAGTGATCGGGCCCAAGTGAACCTCGATGTGTTGCCTTTCGTAGCGATCTGCCTGCCGCTGATCAGCGGCCGCCCCTATCCCCCGATAGCAAGCTGATCTGGACCTGGCTGATCAGAAGCCACCGCCTCGCCGGCCCGGTGTGCCCCGGCCTGCTGCGCGGCAATCGCCCAGGCGGGCCCAGCGCCCGGGGTTGACGCCAGGGATGGCGTTCAGCAACGGACCGATCTGGAGCCGGGAATCGCCCCCAGATCCTCGCCTCCCTCGATGCCCCGCCCTAACCAGCCGCTCCGCCAGCCTCCGCCTGCGGCTCCTGCAGGCCCTGCTTCTGCTGATGGCCTGCAGCGGCGTCGCCATGAACGATCCCAGCAAGGCTCCCTGCTGCACCTGCAGAACTCCTGGCTGCGGGCCCGCGACGATCTGGCGTTGAGCAACCTGGTGTGGAGCAACCGGCAGCAGTTGGAGCAGGCCGCCGATCCCCAACGCCTACGGAACGAACAACAGCTGCGCGAAGCGCTGTGCGTCCTCCGGCAGGCCGGTGAAGCCCCTGGTTCCCGCAGCCGCCATCGCGGCGATCCACCGCCCTGGACCCCCTCCGCCCCATAGAGCGAGCCGAATCGGGACCCTCCGAGCCCGGATCCTGAGCCCTCCGGAGCCAATGGCGGCATTCGCCGCCGCTGCCATGCTTCCGGAACGCCCGCCGCCCCCTCCTTGACCCGCACGCCCGGCCCCCATCCGGATCCCAGCAGCGCCGAGGGCCTGCGCGGCCAGATGCCCGCCCTCGCCAACAAGGTGTATTTCAACTACGGCGGCCAGGGCCCCCTGCCCACCCCCTCCCTGGAAGCCATCCAGGCGAGCTGGCGCACCATCCAGGAGCTCGGACCCTTCACCAGCAGCGTGTGGCCCTATGTGGGAGGCACGCTGGCGAGCCTGCGGCGGCGTCTGGCCTGCTGGTGCGGCGTGCCTCAGGAGCGGCTGGCCTTCACCGAGAACGTTTCGAGCGGCTGTGTGCTTCCCCTCTGGGGCCTGCCCTGGCAGGAGGGCGATGAGCTGCTGATCAGCGACGCCGAACACTACGGGGTGGTGGCGGCCTGCCGGGAGCTGGCCCAGCGCCAGAGGCTGGCCCTGACCAGCTTCACGGTGGCCGAAGCCCGGGCGAGCAGCGAGGCGGCCCACACCAGCGTGCTCGAGGCACTGGAGCGGAGCCTCACCCCCCGCACTCGCCTGGTGGTGCTCTCCCACCTGCTCTGGAACACCGGCCAGTTGATGCCGATCGCCGCTGTGGCGACCCGGCTGGCACAGCATCCCAACCAGCCCTGGCTGCTGGTGGATGGCGCCCAATCCCTCGGTAGCCTGCCGGTGGCCGAAGCGGCCGCCGCCGCCGACATCTACGCCTGCACCGGCCACAAGTGGTGCTGCGGTCCCGAGGGCCTTGGGGTGGTGGCCCTCTCCGAGCGCCTGTTGGAGCAGGCCCGCCCCACCCTGATCGGCTGGCGCTCCCTGGCGGACGAATCCGCCGGCACGGAGGGCTTCCACCGTGATGGCCGCCGCTTCGAGGTGGCCACCTCCTGCACGCCCCTGTTTGCGGGCCTTTCCAGCTCCCTGGCCCTGCTGGAGGCCGAGGGGAGCGATCAGGAGCGTCTGGCCCTGATCCGCCAGCGCAGTGCCCAGCTCTGGGAGGGCCTTGGGCGAATCAGCAGCGTGCGACGCCTGCTCAGCGAGCCCCCTCCGGCCGGCCTGGTGAGCTTCCAGGTGGAAGGCCAGGATCCGGCCACCATGGTGCAACGCCTCGGCGAACGGGGCATCTGGATCCGCAACCTGCCGGATCCGGCCTGCCTGCGGGCCTGCACCCACATCACCACCAACCCCTCCGACCTGGAGGCCCTGCTCGGAGCCCTGGAGAACTTGGTGGCAGCCTCAGATTCGCCATGAACAGGGCCCTTCCGAGGCCCATGTAGATAGCAGGCGGGTGCCGGCGCAGGCCACCTCCTGGTAGCCGATCAAGGCTCGGGCAGGACTTGACAGGGCTCTGGCCAGGCCTCGCGGCAGCCCCATAAAAAAGGGCCCTTGCGGGCCCGCTTCTGCAGCGTTGCGGCTGGGGCGGTGCGGCTGCAACGGGTGCGGCTGCAACGCTGCTTCTGCGTAACTGCAGCTGCGCTGTTGCGGCGGCATCGTTGCCCGCTGATCGCGATCAGCCGTTCACGTCGGAGTCGAACACGTTGCTGTGGACCCAACCGGCCAGCAGGGCACCCACGATCGGAGCCAGCCAGAACAGCCACAGCTGTCCCACGGCCTCACCACCGGCCCAGAGGGCGACACCGGTGCTGCGAGCGGGGTTCACCGAGGTGTTGGTGACCGGGATGCTGATCAGGTGGATCAGGGTGAGGGACAAACCGATCGGCACACCGGCGAAGCCCATGGGGGCCAAACGGTGGGTGGTGCCCAGGATGATCAGCAGGAAGATGAAGGTGAGCACCAGCTCGGTGAGCAGAGCTGCCCAGAAGCCATAACCACCGGGGGAGTGGGCACCCCAGCCGTTGGTGGCCAGGGGATTGCTGCCACTGAGGGTGAAGCCTTCACGACCATTGGCGATGCCGTAGATCAGGCCACCGGCGGTGAGGGCGCCCAGCACCTGGGCCACCACGTAGGAAAAAACCTTGGAACCGGGGAATTTGCCGGCCGACCAGAGCCCGAAGGTCACGGCGGGGTTGATGTGGCATCCGGAGATGTGACCGATCGCGTAGGCGGCGGTCAGCAGCGTGAGACCGAAGGCGAGGGAAACGCCGAGGAAGCCGAGGCCAAGCGGGTTGGCGGCGGCGCTGTCATAGGGGAAAACGGCAGCCAGCACGGCACTGCCGCAGCCGCCGAGCACGAGCCAGAAGGTACCGATGAATTCGGCAAGAAACTGCTTGGAAATGGGAACTCTGAGGGCCATGCAGTTGCAGGGAGAAAGGGCAAAGCAGTTCCATTTTGACGAAGGACCCTGACTGCCGCAAGTGAATGTGACAAGCGGAAGACAATCGGATCGGTTCATCGAGAATCCGCCCAATCCTCCACGTGACTCAGAACACGTTGGCAGGTTCTTGCCGATGCCAAGGCAGTCTGTCCATCAACAATTGATCAGACTTTCAGCATTGTCTTCCCTTCCACACCAGCGACCAACCGCCTCCGGCACCCTGCGCCGCTGAAGGGCTGGGACTCGCGCCTGCCGCACCAGCGCACCGCAACAAGCACACCGCACCAGCACAGTGATGTCAGCGAGACGGAGCAGGGTGCCCACCAGACCAGCAGGTCGGGCAGCAAGACAACGGCAAACGAAGAATGCTCAGAACACTGTTGCCAAAATTCTCAATCCGTATAAGGTTCATAGGATGGATGGCGCATTCCGCGAACCTCTTCGCCAGGGCCCGTCGCACGACAGGCCCACCACCCATTGGTTCAAGGTTTCTTCTCCCACTCTTACCAAACCCGACCCACAGGAGTTTTTTCAGGATGGTCCAGTCCTCCCGTTCCATGCAGCGTTTTTTCCTGGTCTCCGCTGCCTCCCTCGGCCTGCTGGCCGCTGCAGGCCCGGTCTTGGCCGTCAGCACTGAGGAAGCCCTCAAGACCGCCACTGCGGCCTGTCTCGACAGCGCCGGCAAGCAGGGCTGGCGCACCGACCTCGCCAAGGTGATCTCCAGCCGCTCGATTGATGCTGACAAGGTTGAAGTGGTGTTTGACCTCACCAAGGACGGCACCAACACCGCCCGGCTCACCTGCCCCTACAGCCTGAGCAAGGGTGTGGCGACCACCTTCAGCGGCGCCGAAACCCCGGTGGAAACGACCCCCGCTCCAGTTGAAACCACCACCACAGACACCGCCAAAGGCGTGAACCCCTGGTGGTTGCTGCTGCCCCTAGGCCTCGGTCTGCTCTCCTGGGCGGCTCTCCGCGGCAAGACTGAGGATGTAGCCACCAATCCTGGCACCACCTACAGCGGCAGCTACACGAACACCAGTAGCACGGTGAGCACCGGCACCAGCACCTCCCGCAACATCTTCGTGGAGGCCAATGCCCACGATGGTCAGTTGGAAGTGCGCGAGCATGCCGATGTCAACTCTCCCGTTCTGCGCCGCGTGCGCAACGGTGAGAACGTGCAGCTCACCGGCCACCGCCGCAACGACTGGCTCGAAGTGGCTAATGGCGGCTGGGTGCGTGACATCGACGTGCGCTACGACCGCACCACGGTTCGCTTCAGCTGAGCCCGGATCCGCTCTGCGGTTCCTTCAGCAGGATCGAAGTTCAGCCCCCCACTCGGGGGGCTTTTTCATGGGGCGTGCCTCAGACCGCCACGGGCCGGGAGCGCAGTGCCCTCTCGGCCTCCTCCCGGTCATCGAAATGGATCTTGGCGGTGCCCAGGATCTGGTAATCCTCATGGCCCTTGCCAGCGATCAGCACCAGATCGCCGGGAGCGGCCTCAGCGATGGCCGTGGCAATGGCCCGGGCCCGATCGATCTCCACGGCCAGGGTGGTTCCGGAAGGGATGCCGGCGACCACATCCGCCAGAATCCGTTCGGGATCCTCGGTGCGGGGGTTGTCCGAAGTCACCACCACGGCATCGGCGAGCCGGGCCGCGATCGCGCCCATCAGCGGCCGCTTGCTGCGATCGCGGTCGCCGCCGCAGCCGAACACGCAGATCAGCCTGCCATCGGTGAAGGGCCGGCAGGCCGCCAGAGCGTTCTCCAGGCCATCGGGCGTGTGGGCGTAGTCCACGAGCACGGCCGGGGCCGCGCTGCCTCCCGCGAAGCTCACCCGCTCCATCCGGCCGGGCACGCCGCGGAAGCTGGCCTGGGCTTCCAGCAGCTGGGCCAGCGGAATCCCCTGCTGCTGCAGCGCCCCCACCGCCTCAAGCAGATTCATCAGGTTGAAGCGTCCCACCAGGGGGGAGTGGAAGCGACCGCGGCCCAGCGGTGTCACCAAGGTGCCCCGGATGCCATCCGCTCCCATCTCCAGGTCCTCCACCCTGAGCTCCACGTCGGTGCGCTCCAGGGAGGCGCGCCAGCAGCGCACACCACGCTCCACCAGCTCGGCGGCCAGGCGTTGGCCCCAGGGGTCATCCCCATTCACCACCGCGTCGCCGGCGAGGAAGGGTTCGGCGAAGAGGCGGGCCTTGGCCTCGAAGTAGGCCTCCATCGAAGGGTGGTAATCCAGGTGGTCCTGGGTGAGGTTGGTGAACACCGCCGCGGCGAAGCGGCAGCCCGCCACCCGCTGCTGATCCAGGGAGTGGGAGCTCACCTCCATCGCGGCGATGCGGGCGCCGGCCTCGGCCGCCGCGGCGAGCTGCGGCTGGAGCACGTCGGCGAAGGCCGTGGTGTGTTGGGCGGTCACGCTGTGACCGGGCCAACGGTTCACAAGGGTGCCAAAGAGGGCCGTTGGATGGCCTGTGCTGGCGGCCAGGTGCTCGATCAGATGGGTGGTGGTGGTCTTGCCGTTGGTGCCGGTCACCCCGATCAAGGCCAGGCGGCGGCTGGGCTGCTGCCAGAAGGCCGCCGCCAGTTCGCCGGCCCAGTGGGCCACCGGATCCGCCACCACGAGCACCGGATCGGTAGGGCCGGGTGGATCGGCCACGGCGGCCTGCTCACCGATCACGGCGGCGGCGGCTCCGGCGGCTAGCACCTGCCGCCAGAAACTTCCCCCATCCACCCGGCTACCGGGCAGACCCACGAAGAGCGTGCCGTTGCCGAACCGGCGGGAATCACAGCTGATCGCGGTGATCTTTCTGTTCTCCAAGCCCTCCGGAATCGCCAGACCCACCTGGTGCAGCAGCGAATGGAGAAACTGGGTCATGGGGGCCGCTCGCCGAACATCGGTGGCCCATCTAAGGCCCGTCACCCACAGGAGTCCCGCCCGGGGCTGACGCTCCCGCAACCGCCCCGTGGGCAGCCAGCCAGGCCTGCAGCCGCTCCCCCCCGAGCCGGGGCGGTACCGGCGGCAGATCCACCCAGGCGAGGGCCGGCGGAGCCCCAGCCGGGGCAGCCCCGGCCGGAGGTGCCCCGGCCGCAATGAATCCACCCGCCCGCGCCAACACCGGCACCCGCAGGCCGTAGCGGGCCTGCAGGGCCGAATCCCCATCCACATCCACGAGCTCCAGGAGCGGCGGCGGATCCAGAGCCCGCAGCCGCTCCTCGAGGCCCTCGCAGAGGCAGCAGCCGGCACGGGTGTAGAGGCGCAGCGGCGGGGAGGGGAGCATCGAGCCAGCGGGAAGGGGGGGATGGGAGAAGAAGGGGCTCAGGCGGGGAAGAAAATCATCTCCCCACCTGCAGCAATGTTCGATCGGGGGGCACCAAGGCGCCCGTCCGGAACCGCTAACGCGCCAGCGGAGGGTCTCAGGCCTCAATCCGGCACCGGATCGCAGCCGCAGGGGGTGAAGGGATGGCAGCGGGCCAGCCGCCGCACGGTGAGCCAGCCGCCGCGCCAGGGACCATGGCGGCCGATCGCCTCAACGCCGTAGGCACTACAGCTGGGGATGAAGCGGCAACGCGGCCCAAGCAGGGGTGAGATCCAGCGCTGGTAGGCGCCGATCAACACCAGCAGCAGGGCGGCCAGAGCACGATTCACAGTCGCCAGTAGGCGCTCCATGGCTAGGGGCAGGGCTGAGCAGATCCAGCATGGCGCCCGAACCGCTGATCCAGGCCAGCGGGATCGAGCAGGGGCTGTGAATTAAGATCGCTAATTGGCGCCTCAAGGCAAAGGAACGGAACGGGACACTCCCCGGCCGCACCCTTGCGTCAGGGCGCCCGAGCCGCTCGCCGGCTCGATCCCGTCCCCACGAACCGAACCCTTCATGTCCCGATACCGCGGCCCTCGCCTGAGGATCACGCGGCGCTTGGGAGACCTTCCCGGTCTCACCCGTAAGTCCGCCAAGCGGGCTTATCCCCCCGGTCAGCACGGCCAGGCCCGTCGCAAGCGCTCCGAATACGCGATCCGTCTCGAAGAAAAACAGAAGCTCCGCTTCAACTACGGCATTTCCGAACGTCAGCTGGTGCGCTACGTGAAGAAAGCCCGTGCCCAGGAGGGTTCCACCGGAACCAACCTGCTCAAGCTGCTCGAGAACCGTCTCGACAACGTTTGCTTCCGCCTCGGCTTCGGCCCCACCGTGCCCGGCGCCCGCCAGCTGGTGAACCATGGCCACGTGACCGTGAACGGCCGCGTGGTGGACATCGCCAGCTTCCAGTGCAAGGCCGGTGATGTGGTGGCCATCCGCGAACGCAAGGCCTCCAAGCAACTCGCCGAAGCCAACATGGCCTTCCCCGGTCTGGCCAACATCCCGCCCCATCTGGAGTTCGACAAGGCGAAGATGACCGCCAAGGTGACCGGCCG
>BJHE01000021.1:30437-35024 GCA_014191755.1 Cyanobium sp. | reverse complement strand
GAGGGGATGATGTTCTGGGCGGCACCGCGGCCGCCGCGCCAGTCCTTCACCGAGGGGCCATCCACCGTTTTCTGGGTGGCGGTGGTGGCATGCACGGTGGTCATCAGGCCGCTGGCGATGCCGAAGTTGTCATGCAGCACCTTCGCTATCGGGGCTAGGCAGTTGGTGGTGCAGGAGGCGTTTGAAACGATCTCTTGGCCGGCGTAACTGCTGTGGTTCACCCCCATCACGAACATCGGCGTGTCGTCCTTGGATGGGGCCGAGATCACCACCTTGCGGGCCCCGGCCTGGAGGTGCTCACGCGCAGTTTCGTCGGTGAGGAAGAAGCCGGTGGCTTCGAGCACCGTGTCCACCCCCACCTCATCCCAGCGCAGATCAGCCGGACTGCGTTGGGCGCTGATGCGGATCGGCTTGCCGTTCACCACCAGGGCGCCGTTGTTCACCTCCACCGTGCCCTGAAAGCGGCCGTGGGTGGAATCGTGACGCAGCATGTAGGCGATGTAATCGACATCGATCAGGTCGTTGATCGCTACCACCTCGATGCCCTCCTGGCTCACGGCGCGGCGGAAGACCAGGCGGCCGATGCGGCCGAATCCATTAATGCCGACCCTGATCGTCATGGGGGTGGTGCGGGAGGGTTATTCATCCTCCCACCGGTGGGGTCCCGCTCCAGGAGCTCACCTTCGAGAAGCATGTTGAAGTGCAGAAGTTTGCTGTCGTTGAGCTGCTGACGGCTGCTGGCCCCAAGCTGCTGCTCCAGGAACTGGCGGGCCTGCTCGCCCTGCCAGCCCAAGGCCACCAGCAGCTGATCGGACTGGACCAGCAGATCCCGCCGCCGCAGCGGTACGGGACTGCGGGCCGGCTCGGCGCCGGGGGGCAGACCCTCCAGGACATCGAGATAGGACTTGAGATCGGTGTAGCTGGTGATCCGGCTGCGGCTGGGGTGGCTGAAGGCCCGTTGCAGATACTCCCCCTCCTGCTCGCGGCTCCAGCCCAGCCGCCGCAGTTCCAGATCCAGGCGCGCCAGTTCGCTGCTCCAGTCTTCCGGATCTGCGGGGGGGGCGGCCGCCGCGGGCGGTGGGGCTGCCGGCGTGGTGGTGGCGGGGCCGGCCCGGGGCGGGCTGTTGGTGGCGGGCCTCAGAACCGGAGCGGACGGCAGCCTTGTGCCCTGGCCGCTCGCTGGGGCATCAGCCGCCGGCGTCGTCAGCGGTGCTGGCACTATCGACTCCGGTGCTGGCGCAATCGTGTCGGCCGGAATCGGGGTGTTGGAGGTCGACAGCTCCTCGAGGGGCCCAAGCCGACTCAGCAACCGATCAAGGGCGCGTTGCTCCGCCTCCTCGGCGTTGGCGGCCTCGCCGAGAGCGCTGCCGAGGGGGGTGCTTCCCCGTAGCGCCCTGACCTCCACCACCCGGTTGCCGGACTCGGCGTGGACAAGGCGCACCTGGAACTGGATCGGTTGGAACACAGGCAGCGATCCGGCTTTCCTAGGTTCGTTTCATTGTCCCGTCCGCGACTCCCGATTCCAGTCACAGGGTTCGCGCCGATGGTCCGGAGGTCCGACCCTTCGCCCCCGGCCTGGTCGCGCCGAGGCCCATATCCCTAGCAACGGTGCCCCATGGAAGCGGAGACGCTGCCTACTCTCTCAAGCCTCCTCCAAGGCGTGGATCAGTGGCGGGAGGTGCTTTGGGTGCTGCCCCTGTTGGTGGTGCTGGAGGTGGTGCTCTCCGCCGACAACGCGATCGCTCTGGCGGCGATCTCCAGGCGGCTGCATGACCCGCAGAAACAGCGTCAGGCCCTGAATTTCGGCCTGCTGCTGGCCCTGGGCTTCCGGATCCTGCTGATCATCGCGGCCCGCTGGGTGCTGCGCTTTTGGCCCCTTCAGTTGCTGGCCGCCGCCTACCTGCTCTGGTTGTCGGGTTCGCACCTACTGGCCGCGGATCAGGCCCCCGGGACCGAACCGGCCACCGATGCCACCCCGGCTGACACCCCGTCCGCCGCCGTCGTTGACGGCCAGATTCCGTCGCCCTCGGCGGAGGTGCCTGATGCCGGCGGCCAGATTCGCAGGCTGGTGGGGGTGGTGGTCACCCTCGGGCTCACCGATCTGGCCTTCTCCCTCGACAGCGTGGCTGCAGCGGTGGCCGTCACCGACCGCCTGGTGCTCGTGATGGCCGGCGGGGTGATCGGGGTGGTGGCCCTACGCCTCACGGCCGAACTGTTCATCCGCTGGCTGGATGAGTTCCGTCATCTAGAAACCTCGGGCTATCTGGCCGTGGCCCTGGTGGGCATTCGCCTACTGGTGCGATTGATCAATCCGGATCTGGTCTTGCCGGAGTGGGCTGTGCTGCTGAGCGTTGCCGTGATCTTTGCCTGGGGATTCTCCGCCCGCAACGATCCACCGACCCCTGATGCACCGGTGGCTGACTCCGCCGTCGCCCCGGAAGTGCCTGCTCAGGGAGCGCCACCTCTGCCAGGGACTGGCGCTGTGGCTGAAGTCTCCCAGGTGGATTGATGCGAGTACAGCTGCGCGATCCCCACAGCCTGGTTCTGCTCGATGAACTCGATCTTGATGATCTAGCCGATGCTCCCCAGCCCGGCCGCTGGCTTGAGCACGGTGGGCGCAGCTTCCTCGTGCTGCAGCGCTCCCACCGCTACCGCCTTCGGGATGGCCGCTACGAGCTGGTTGCCGTGGCCCTTGACGTGAAGCCCCAGCAGCGGCCCGCCGATGCCCGACCCTGGAAGGGGGGCTGGGTGATCGGCGATCCCTCCTGCCGCTTCAATGCCCTCTCCCCCCTGCTGCGCTGCGCCGTGCTTCCGGAAGGTCCGTGTGAGCGCTGCGGCTCCCATCAACCCCGCTGAGGCCCCTGCTTAGGGTGGTGTCCTTGATGCCGCATCGCGATCACTTCCTCCTCTTCCGAATCCGTTCGCCGCCGGCGAGCCGCACCGCGCAGCGCAGGCGCGATCCTCGATCCCGCCGCCCCTGCAGTGGCGTTGGCCGCCGTCGCCGAGAGCCGTTCCGGATCCGGTGCAGGACCCCAAGTGAGGAGCGGAGCCCCCGATGCGCCCACGAACCTCACCGCCCCGGTGGCGGCCCTCGCCGTGCAGTTTGAGCAGCTCGGTCTTTCTGAACCCTTGCTCAAGGCCGTGGCGGCCAAGGGCTACCGCACCCCTTCCCCCATCCAGCTGACCTGCATCCCGGCCGTGCTTGAGGGCCACGACGTGATGGCCGCGGCCCAGACCGGCACCGGCAAGACGGCCGGGTTCACCCTGCCGATGCTGGAGCGCCTCCGCCATGGCCCCCGTGCCCGCGCCGGCCAGGTGAGGGCCCTTGTCCTCACCCCCACCCGCGAACTGGCTGCCCAGGTAGCCGAGAGCGTTGTGGCCTATGGCCGCTACCTCGATCTGCGCTCCGATGTGGTGTTCGGCGGCGTCAGTCCCAACCCCCAGATCAATCGCCTCCGCCACGGCACCGATGTTCTGGTGGCCACCCCAGGCCGCCTGATGGATCTCCATCAGCAGCGTGCGCTTCGGCTTGATCAGGTGGAGATCCTGGTTCTGGATGAGGCCGACCGGATGCTCGACATGGGCTTCATCCGCGACATCCGCCGGATCCTCAGTCTGCTGCCGGCCAAGCGTCAGAATCTGCTCTTCTCCGCCACCTTCTCCCCCGAGATCCGCAGGCTGGCACAGGGGCTGCTCCACAGTCCGGTGCAACTGCAGGCCACCCCGGAGAACCAGGCGGCGCCGCTGGTGGAGCAGGTGCTCCATCCCTGCGACATGGCTCGCAAGGCGGATCTGCTCAGCCACCTGATCCGCAGCAATGACTGGCAGCAGGTGCTGGTGTTCTCCCGCACCAAACATGGCGCCAACAAGGTGGCCGAACGGCTCGAGAAGGAGGGCCTCTCCGCCGCCGCCATCCACGGCAACAAGAGTCAGGGAGCCCGCACCCGCGCCCTGGCCGGCTTCAAGAGCGGAGAGGTGCGTGTGCTGGTGGCCACCGACATCGCCGCCCGCGGCATCGATATCCACCAGCTGCCCCATGTGGTGAACCTTGATCTGCCCAACGTGGCTGAGGACTACGTGCACCGCATCGGCCGCACCGGCAGGGCCGGCCAAAACGGTCACGCCATCTCCCTGGTGGCGGCCGAGGAACATGAGCTCCTGCGCGCCATTGAGCGGCTGGTCGCTTCGCCCCTGCCCCGGCAGGAGGTGCCCGGCTTCGAGCCCACCGTGCTCTCCGCTCCTCCCCTCGACCTCAGCGGCGGCCGCGGCCGCCGCCGCGACGGCCCTGGGCAGCCCCAGCGGACCCCGGGGCGCCGCCCCCGCTCCCGCTGATTGCTTCCTTGCCAACCCGCTGCGACCCTGCCAAATGGCAGTGAAAGCGACAGTCTGGAGACCATGGCTCGATTGAACTGAACTCACTGCCATTGATGCCATGCCCTACGAACCCGGTTCCACCGAATGCCGCGTGCTGATCGATTGCAAGGGTCAGATCGAAACCATGCTTCTTTCGCTCGAGAAAATCGACAACAGTCGCCACATCCGTGACCAGCTGGTGGCTGTCTACAACCAGCTTGAGGGTCTCCATGA
>BJHE01000021.1:0-29941 GCA_014191755.1 Cyanobium sp. | reverse complement strand
GGACCGCCCCAGAGATCCGCCAGCCTGAGGCCCTCGGGGGTGAGTTGCTCCCGCAGCCTCTGCACCAGCGGCTCGCTGGCCAGCAGTTTCAGCCTCTGGCCCCGCCAGCGGGTCTGGGCGCCGGGATACAGCCCCATCACGCGCCGATGCACCGCCAGGGCTGAAGCGCTCCAGTCCACGATGGTGTCTTCCTTAGTCAGAAGGCGGGCGTAGGTGGTTCCCTCGTTGGGCTGGGTGCGCACTCCAAGCTGTGCCAGCCGTTCGGCCCCAGGGCCTTCGCCCACCGCGGCGATCCGATCGATGGCGTCCACCAGAAGAGCGCCGCTGAGCCCGGCTAGCCGATCTCCCAGCTGGGCGGCATTTTCCAGCAGGCCCACAGCAAGGCGACGCTCCAGCAGCACGGGGCCCGTATCGAGGCCCTCTTCCATGGCCATGATTCCCACCCCGGTTTCGGGGTCTCCCTCCAGGAGACACCACTGAATCGGGGCCGCCCCCCGCCAGCGGGGCAGCAGGGAGCCATGGGCATTCCAGCAGCCCAGGGGGGGCTGGTTCAGCACCTGGGGCGGCAGGATCTGGCCGAAGGCCACCACCACCGAGAGATCGGCTGCCAGGGCGGCCAGCTCTCTCTGGCAATCGGGTTCCCTGCGGATCCGCTCCGGCGTGAACACCGGCAGATCGAGTTCAAGGGCCCGGGCCTTCACCGGCGAGGCCATCAGGGCTTTGCCTCGTCCGCGGCGCCGGTCGGGCTGGCTCACCACACCCACCACCTGATGGCCTGCCGCCAGCAGGGCCTCCAGGCTCGGCAGGGCGTAGGCGGGGGTGCCCCAGAACAGGATTTTCATGACCGCTTGAATGCTGGTTCCAGGCTGCAGCCTGGCGGGTGGCTAAGCAGCGACAGCCGCAGGCCCGCGGGGGGGGGGGGGACGGCGGCCGACAGCTCAGGCGTCGCCGGTCACGGCGAGCCCTTCCACCCAGACCCACGGGCAGAGGCCATCGGGGGTGATCTTCGCTTCTCCCTCGAAGCCCAGCAGGGAGTGCAGCACGGTGCGGATATCGCCGGCTACCGTTGCCGCATCGATGGAGCGCTGTTCACCATCGCGGATCCACCAGCCGTCGAACGGAAGCGAAAAAGATCCCTGACTCGCCTTCACACCGGCATGGAGCGCAGAGAGAGAGTCGATCACCACCAAGCCCTGGCCACCGTTCCGGCTGGCCAGGAAACGGTCGAGGCCGCCGGCTCCGCCACCGCTCTCCGGTGAGGGCCCCACTTCGAACCAGTTCGCCCCGACGCTGGCCTTGGCTCCCATCCCGGCGTGGCCCGTGGGTTCAACCCCGAAGGCCCGGGCAGTCGCTTCGGAGTGGAGAAAATTCCGGAGCATTCCACCCTCCACCAGACTCAGACGCCGAGTGGGCGTGCCTTCTCCATCGAAAGCAGACGCTCCGACGTTGCCGGGATGCAGGCCGTTGTCGTGGATGGCCAGGAAGGGAACAGCCAGGGCTTGGCCGATGGAATCGCGGCTTGAGAGGCTCACGCCATCAAGCACGGCGCGGGCATTAAACAGGCTGCTGAAGGCCCCGATCAGGTCGAGAAAGGCTTCGGGGCTGAACACGCAGGTGTACTGACCCGTGGGGATCGGGCCATAATCGAGATGGGCGATCGTGCGCTCGGCCGCTTCTTCGATGCAGCCCGCCACATCCAGGCCATCGGCGCCGTAGGCCAGCCTCACCGCACCACTGCTGCGGGGTTTGCGGCCGCTTTCTTCAGCCCGGGCGTAGAGGTAGACGCTGGCGGTGGTGAGCCTCTGCTGCCGGCAGGCCCCATCGCTGTTGAGGTAGATCCGCTCGCTGCTGCGCTCTGCCAGACCGTTGTAGGGCACGGTGGCAATGGCGGGGTGGCGGCCGAGCAGATCGGCTTCCGCCTCCTTGAGGGTGGCCAGCAGTTTCAGGATGCCGAGGGAGGGGTGCAGGGGCTGCTCCAGAGTTGGCAGGGGAGCGGTGGCCAGGGGTGAGAAGGCCGGGGTCTCGTCCTCGTTGCCAAAGGCACTGGCGGCCTTGGCCCCTTCGAGGGCGCGGGCCAGCCCGGCTTCGGAGAGGTCGGAGGTGCTGGTGATGCCGATCCGGTTGGCATCGTTCCAAACCCGCACGGTGATCGAACGACGCTGAGCGGCCTTGAGCTGTTTGGCCTCGCCGCGATCGACCTGCACGGAGCGGTCGCTGCTGCAGGCGGCGCCAAGGTCCCACTGGTGGATGCCGGCCCGGCGGGCCATGGCCGCCACGCTCTCCTGCAACCGGGGGGCTTCGAGGTGGCCGTCCTCGAGGTCTGCCGTCGGCCCTCCGATGAGTTCAACCCGGTTGGAGGGCACCTTGTCGAGGTTTGAACGCTCCGACTCCATGGTCAACGCCCCCCCACCGTGATCGCATCCACCTTGATGTGCGGCTGCCCCACCGTGACATTGACACTGCCGCTCACCGACCCACAAAAGCCTGCCGCCAGTTCGAGGTCGTTGGCGCACATCGAGATCCGGGGCATCACCTCCCTGGCCTCACCGATCAGGGTGGCTCCCTTCACCGGCCGGGTGAGCTGGCCGTCCTCGATCAGATAGCCCTCCTCCACCGCGAAGTTGAACTGGCCGGTGGGGCCGACGCTGCCACCACCCATCGATTTGCAGTAGAGCCCCCGGTCGACGGAAGCAATCAACTCCTCTGGAGTGTGGGGGCCGGCGGCGATGTAGGTGTTGCGCATGCGGCTGGCGGCGGGGAAGGCATGGCTTTGGCGGCGACCGCTACCGGTGCGCCGATGGCCGGTGCGCAATTCGCCGGCGCGGTCACTGAGGAAGCGCTTCAGAACGCCGTTCTCGATCAGCACGCTGCGCTGGGGTTCCATGCCCTCATCGTCCATTGCCAGAGATCCGAAGGCTCTGTTACTGACACCTTCATCGATGGCGGTCACGGCGGGATGGGCGATCAGCTCGCCCACCTTGTCGGCGAAGGGGGTGGTGCCCCGCTCCACCTGGGTGGTTTCCAGCAGATGGCCGCAGGCTTCGTGGAAAATCACACCGCCGAACCGGTTGGCAAGCACCACAGGGAACTGTCCCGCTTCGACGTAATCCGCGTAAAGCATGGTGGCCGCACTGGCGCAGAGGTCGATGGCGGAGGACTCCACATCCCAGTGGCGCAGATCGTCGGGGTTATCGGTGGTGCCGTAGCGACGGCTCAGGCTCGCCCGGTGATCGCCATCAGCAGCCAGCACGGAGAGGCCAACCGTCTGATGCAGTCGGATATCGCGGGCGTGGGTGCCGTCGCTGGCGACGACCAGAACCTCCTGCCAGTTGCGGGCATAGCTACCGCGGCGGGCCTGCAGATGGCTGCCGTGGCGCTCAAGATGATGGGTGCCCTGCAGCAACCTGGCGGTGGCTTCGGTGAGATCCGGGCAGTAGTCCAGCCAGGGTTGTTTGGCCAGCGCGAAATCCCGCAGGCTTGTCAGCCCCTGGAAGGATCCGGGTCCTGTGGACGAGCTGCGGCGCAGTTCCAGCATCGCCAAGGCCTCATCGAGGGCCGCATGCAGGGAGCTTTCGCCCAGGTCGTTGGTCGACACGAAGCCGTCGCGGCCGCCCCGGAACACCCGAACGCCTGCGCCCATGCCGAAGGCAGGGCTCACGCTGGTGATGGTGTCCTGTTCGGCCAGCACGCCGAGGTGGTCGGTGCGCTCCAAGAACACCTCCACAAGATCGGCGCCTGCGGCTGTGCCGGCGGCGAGCAGAGGTTCAAGGCGTCGAATCCAACCTTCGTCGTGGAAGGGAGCCGAGGGGCTGAGGGTGGAGGTGGCCAAAGCTCAGCGCACCGACGGCTGGAAGGCTTCGCTGCGGATCGGCGCCATCAGGAAGAGCTTGGCCATTTCGAGCGCATTGGCTCCCCAGAAGGGCAGCTTGCGCAGGGCCTTCATCGGAGCAGGGCCGTCGGCAGCCTCGACGGTGTTGAGTGCATCGTTGTTGCGGACGAGCCGTTCCAGGCGGATCCAGAAGCGGGGATTTTCCACATCAAGCACCACCGGGAAGA
This sequence comes from Cyanobium sp., assembly GCA_014191755.1. Lineage (GTDB taxonomy): Bacteria > Cyanobacteriota > Cyanobacteriia > PCC-6307 > Cyanobiaceae > Cyanobium. Next base: position 25,885 of record BJHE01000021.1, on the reverse strand, counting down.
CGCGGGCCGACGTTTCGTTGGTCTTGATGATCACCTCTTTGTCGTACTCACGAGCATCGAGGCCGAGGGCTTCGTAGAACTCTTTGCGTGCCACATCGCGCACGTACATTGTGGCGAATACGGCCAGCAGAAAGAAGCGACACCAAAGTCTGGCGGTGAAACCCCGGACGGTGTCGGGCTGAGCCTTCATCAGGGCATCGAAGAAATCGCCGTGGCGGTTTTCATCCTGACACCAGTTTTCGAAGAAATTGAAGATCGGGAAAATTTTGCTTTCGGGATGTTTCTCAAGGTGGCGATAGATGGCGATGTAGCGCCAGTAGCCGATTTTCTCAGAGAGATAGGTGGCGTAGAAGATGAACTTGGGCTTGAAGTAGGTGTAGGCCTTGTTGGCTGTCAGGAAACCGAGATCGAGCTGCAGACCGAAATCGGCCATCGACTTGTTCAGGAAGCCGGCGTGTCTGGCTTCGTCGCGGGCCATGTGGGCGAAGCATTCGGCCAGTAGGGGATTCTTTTCTTTGATCCTACGACTGAGCTCCTTGTAGAGGAGAAAGCCGGAAAATTCTGAGGTGCAGCTCTGCTCGAGAAACTCGACGAACACTTTGCGGGTCTGGGGATCTAGCTTATCGGCAGCGCCTTCGAATTCTTCGTTGCGAACGAAATGGTGACGGTTGTAGTCCTTCCGAAATTCCTCGCAGATCGCCTCCAACTCTGCTTCGTTCGGGCGCAGATCCATCGCCGCCATGGCTTCGAAATCTGTGGTGTAGAAGCGCGGTGTGAGGATCGTGTCCTTGGCGGGATCCTTCACGGCGGGAGCTGGAGGGCTGCCGAGCGACCCTGGGGCTTGGGGCGAGCCTTGGAGGCTGGTGGAGGCTGTGGCGGCGGGAGGCACCATCGAGCGTGGAAAGCACTTCTATGACATTCATCGTAGGGGGCCTCCCAGCGTTTCCGGCTGGTTGTGAAGGCCCTGCCTCAGTTGGGCCCCAGCCATTTCTGACCGTTCAGCCGTTGCACCAGCCGAGATACCAGCAGCGCCAGCGTCATCTTGCGCTCATCGATCAGGAAGGATTCCAGCAGGCTCGGCTCGGCTCCCGCTTCCGCCAGGGCCACGGTCTTCGACGCCTGGATGTCGGGGCTGGTGAAGCAGAGCCAGAAGCGGCGTTCTCCGGGCAATTGGCCCTTCACCATCCAGCAATCGCTTCCCACCACCGGCATCGGACCCTGCAGGAAGCTCAGCTCCGGTGCAGGACCGCCGTAAGTGCGGCATTCCGCGGCGATGGCGGGCAGCAGCAGATCGGGCACGAAGCGCTCGAACGGCTGCTCCTCCGGCGCCGGTGGCTTCGCCTTGGCCGCAGGCTTGGCATCGGCGGCAGGCTTGGCAGCGGCGTCAGGCGCGAGGGAAGCCGCCTTTGGGGCGGCGCCCGCCTGCACACGGACCGGAGCCGCGCTTTCGCTGGCCGTGGCTGCGGGTGTTATCGGTTCGCTGGCTTGGGCTGCGGATGCCGGCGCTGGGGTGCCGGGGCCGGGGTTGGCGGGGCTGGGGCTCTCAGTCACCGGTTCGCTTGTCGGCGGAATCTGGGGCGAACTCTAGGGATTCCAGCGACCACCTTTGCCCAGGGGTTCGTTCACCGATCCTCCTCACCAATCCTCCTCACCAATCCTCCAGCGTGTCGCTTCCCCAGTCATCGCTAACGGGCACGGGGTCGGCGCTGCGTTCTTCCTCTCCCTGCCGGGACCAGCCGCCGCGATCGTTGCGAGCCTGACGCCCGGGCGCCCCGGAGCCCATGGGTTCGGAGGGGGATTCAGACCGGGCGCGCCGGATCACCCGGTAGGGAACTGAGAGGGTGGGCGGCGGTTCGCCGGGTGCCCTGTCGGGACCGGCTGTGGCTGCCGGCCGCCAGGCCTGCGTTGGCTCGATCTCATCAAGGTTCTCGAATCCTTGGGATCCCATGGTCCGGTTGCCCTGGTCGTTGCCGGCTCGCCGGCTCGCCGATTCAGGCCGCTCGTCGCTCCAGGGGCGTCCCCAGGGGATGCCGGCAGAACCTTCCCATGGTTCCACCCGCTCCGGCTCCCGACGCACCCGGCGTCGCAGTCCCGGGCCAGGATCCCGCAGGGCCAGGGCGGTGCCCCCGGCGCTGAGGGCGCCGCCGCCGGCCGCCGCCGCCGCGATCCAGGCCCCGAGGGGCAGCGAAGGGCTCTGCCATGTGAGCAGCCGCAACGTCACCTTGGGCCTGGTGTTGAGCGCACCGGTCAGCAGCAGGGCGAGCAGGGGCGCCAGCAGGGGAAGCAGCAGCAAGCGTCGGATCAGGTTCAGGGCTCGGCGGGGGGCAGGGAGCTGGGCTGCTGCCGATCCTGGCGCGTGGGGTGGGCTCCCAGGGGAGCTCCCTGCCAGCGGTTCAGCGAGCCCAGTTCGAGGTCGAGGGCATCGAAGACGCGGATCACCAGAAAGTCCACCATCTCCTCGATCGTGCGCGGCTGGTGATACCAGGCCGGCACCGGCGGTGCGATGCGGGCACCGGCCTCGGCCAACCGGGTGAGGTTGCGCAGATGCACGAGATTCCAGGGCAGCTCCCGCGGAGCGATCACCAAGGGGCGTGCCTCCTTGAGGTGCACATCGGCGGCGCGTTCAATCAGATCCAGCGCCACGCCGGAGGCAATACGGCCCACCGTTCCCATGCTGGCGGGGAGGATCACCATCCCCCGGGTGCGGTGGCTGCCGCTGGCGATCGCGGCCGCCTGGTCGTTCCAGCGATGGCAGCGCAGCTGACCGCTGCCGCAGCCGGTACGTTCACGCCAGAACTGCTCCTGAGCCTCCGGTTCTGAGGGAACCCTCAACCCCAGTTCCGCCTGCCAGACACCGATGGCACCACGGCTGGTGACCATTTCCACCGCCACATCCGCCTCCAGGAGCAGCTGCAGGGCCCGCTGGGCCAGTGGTTGTGCCGACGCACCGGAGACGGCGAGGACCACCGGTGGTGAAGCGGGGTTGAAGGTAGGCATGCCGGGAGGTGGGGGCTGGGACGCCGTTCAGAGGGGTGCAAGAACCAGCGCTTCCGCGCCATCCAGCACGCCGTTCGTTGCGGCGAGGGCTTCCTCACCCGACTCGGGCTGCACCACCGCCAGATCGATCTGGTGACGCAGAGCGTCCACCTTCTGGATCTCCACCTCAACCCGGTCGCCCACCATGTAAACGCGGCGGTTTTTCCTACCCACCAGGCGGTTTTGGCGCGAGCGGTATTCGTACCAGTCGTCCTTGAGGGAGCTCACGTGCACCAGCCCCTCCACCTGGGAGGGGGGAACCTCCACGAAGAAGCCATAGCTCTGAACCCCGCTGATCACACCGGTCAGGGTCTGGCCTACCAGGGGTTCGGCGTAGCGGGACTGGGCCATGGCCAACACATCCGCCTGGAACTCAAGCAGGAATCGGTTGCGGGCGTTGAGCCGTTTGGCCAGCCCATGGGCAAGGGCTTCCTGGAAGGGTGCCAGCTGGGATGGGGTGAGAATCGACCAGTCGGTGCTGCCATGGCAGGCGTCGCTTGCCAGATCGATGCCAGTCTTGTGGCGCACGCTGGGCCGGTCCTTCCCCTGGGAGAGCAGGGTGGCCAGCAGTTGCTGGTTCCAGAGGTCGGCGTAGTGGAGTGCGGGGCAGCACCAACAGGCAAAGGCCTCGGCTTCGCCCGCCAAGGCATGCGCTCCGCTTTGGCTGTCGAGCTCCACGGGCTGCATGGTGCCCCGGAGCAAGTTCTGAAGGGCGCGGCTGCGGTCCGTCGCGGCGAAGGCGGCGGCGAGTTCGGCGGCATCGGCGTTGCCTTCAGCACTCAGCTCCAGGGGGATCTCTAAGGCGAGGGCCGCCTTGGCGACCTCATTGAGGTCATCGGTTTCAGGCGCGTTGTTGCGGGCAAACAGCCCCGGCAGCTGGAGGGCGGCGAGGTGGCGCCCCAGGGCGCGATGGGCCACCATCACGGCCTCCCGCAACAGGCCCATGGGCTCGCTATCGGGAAGCTGCACCAGCCAGCCCTCCCGGGAGGCATCGGGGAGCGGGATCCGCAGATCGCCGAGGCTTTCGATGGCCGGAGTGGCAAGATCCAGATCCAGCGATCCGGCCTCAAGCCGGCGGCTGCGCAGCAGGCTCACCACAGTGAGCAGGCTCTCCACCAGCGGCAGATGCTCCTTGAGCGGTTTGAGGGCAGCGGGCACCGTGCGGGCCTTGGGCTTGCGTTCCGCCAGCGCCACCAGGGCGGCAGAATCCAGGCGGGCAGCTGGTTTGACCAAACTCAGGCAGAAGCGGAAGTGCTCCAGCACCCCTTCGCTGCTCAGCTCCAGGGCCACGGAAACGGCCTCATTCCGTTCACCGACCCGCAATGCCGAAGCCTTGTCGAGGGCGGGGGGGAGCAGGGGGAGCCATTGGGTGCCGGCACAGTTGGCCCCGGCTTGCTGATTCAGCCAGGTGTCCAGGGCGCTGCCAGGGCTGATGCGCTCGGCCACTGCCGGGGCATGGACCCAGAGGCGCCAGCCCCCTTCTTCCCGGGCTTCGAGAGAGAGGCCCGGCAGGGAGGGCGCATCCACGCCGTTCCAGCTTGCCGGCAGCAGCACCGCCAAGGCCGTGAGATCGCGGCGTTCTTTCTCATCCAGATGGCGGAGGCTGGCGCGGGGTGCCGGTGGCCGTCCCTGAAGGTGATGTTTGGTCAGCAAGAGATCCCGGTCGGCATCAGGACCACCCCTCACTGGGAGGCTGCGGGCTACATGGCCACGGGCGGCAAACTGACCCACCGGGAAGCGGTCGATGCTGACCTCCACCACCGTCTCCCCGGCAGCGTCCGCATGGCTGCGGTCGTCGAACGGCAGTTCGATGCTGGTGAGCAGCCGGTCGTCGAGGGGAATGGCCAGGAGGCGGTCTTCGTCGCGCGCTTCCACTTGAGCTAGCAGGCTCGTGGTGTCCCGGGCCAGGATGCATTGGACCCCACCTTCGGGGGAACGGCGGCGACCCCCCTCCCGGGTGATCTTCACCAATACCCGGTCGCCGTTCCAGGCGTGATTGAGCTGGTGGTCGCGGATGTAGATATCTTCTCCACCGTCGTCCCGCAGGGCGAAACAAAAGCCCTTGCTGGAGCAGCGCAGTCGGGCCTGCACCAGATCGGTGGGGTCCAGTCGCTGGAGTCCGGCGTCCGATTCCGCCACTACCGCCAGGCGCACTAGAGCATCAAGGCCGATGCGCAACTGCTGGCGCTCCTCCTCGCTGCCCAGGGTGAGGGCCTTTTCCAGGTCCTGCAGGGGCATGGGCTCCGTGTTCGACAGCTGGTCAAGTAGGTCAGCGACCGTGAACTTCATCTTGAGGTGGATGTGGGGAGCGGGCGCACGCGCTTCGGGTGCGGGATGGAAGGACGACCTGCCGCGGGCCATCGTGGTGGAGATCCCGGGCCTGAGTGTGGAGCCGGTCGTGCGGGCCGGATCCCAACGCCTGGCCGGCGCTGGGGAGGCATGGCCAGGGTGCAACCCAGGCGGCGATCGGTCGGGGAAGGAACGGGTGCCTGGAGTGGGGGGTTGCCTGGAAACGGGCAGACCGGGTACCGGCGGTGTGGGGATTTGGCGTCCAGGCCCGGAGGTCCCCCTGACGAACCTTTGTTCACTCTAGGGAGTGGTGGTCTCGCCATTCTCGCCATCGCCGCTGCGGGAGGACCGCAGGATCAGCCGGCTCCCCAGGATCAGGAAGCCCACCGAGGCAAGCAGCTGCAGAGCGTCCGGTGGGATCACGGTCGAGAGGGATCCCCCCGCCGCGGCCCCGACCATGCTCGCCAGCACCAGGGCCGCGGCACTGCCGGCGAAGACAGCGCCGGGGCGGCTGGTGGTGCCGCTGATGCTCACGATCGCCAGCTGGGTCTTATCTCCCAGTTCGGCCAGGAACACGGTGATGAACGTGGATCCGAGCAGAGCCAGCATGGAAGACAAAGACGAGAGGGACTAGCGGACGAGACCGGCCAGGCCGGGTTGAAGCAGGTGCAGGGGGGCGAGGTTGAGCACAGCCTGGCGGCCGAGCCAGAGGCCGAGGGCCACCATCAGCACGCCAGCGGCCCGCTCCAGTTGTTCCGGCGCCATCACTGTGGACAGCCAGCGCCCCAGCAACACGCCCACGAGGCTGGAGCAGATCAGGGCCAGGGACGCCCCCACGAACACCACCACAGGCCGTCCGGACTCCGCCGAGAGCAGCAGAGCGGCGAGCTGGGTCTTGTCGCCGAGTTCGGCGAGAAAGACCGTGGTGGCGGTGGTGAGGAACACCCCGAGCCACGTGGTGGATGATCCGTCCTCTGCTGCTGGGGCCTGGCCGTTTGGGGCGGCGGCGGATGGAGACGCAGCGGTGTTGCTTCCGCTGTCGGAGCCGATCGGTTCTGGAGGGAGAGCGGGATCGGGCCCTGGATTGGTGGGGCTGTTCATCGAGGCTTCCGGATTGCCCTCAGAAAGCGTCGCATCACCCTGCCATGCCCGCCATGCTCACTGCGGATCTGTTGTTTGCAGCAGGCGATTGCCAGGGCATCACCCGACTCCCCGTCGTTGCCGAAAAGGCCGACCAGGGAGCTGATGCGGCAGAAGTCGGGTCGCTCTTCGTAGATGCGGCAACGACAGCCGCCGGTGTCGAAATGGATGCACCAGCCATCGCTGCCCACCATCTTCAGATAGGTGCTCCGCTGCTGGGGGCTGAGGGCTTCGATGGCTTCAGCCCGCAGGGCGGGATCAAGGCGGCAGCAGGAGCCGCAGCCTGGGATGCACCGCCACACCTCCCTGGGGCCGGAGCCGCCATTCTTAGTGTCATCAAGGCTGCTGCCGCTGGGATTCTCGAACCGGGTCATGGCATTAGCTCATGACAAGGCATCACAGTGGCATCCCGGCGGGCTGAATCCCATCCCCTGGCGGTTAGCATCTTGCAGCGAATGACATTTTCGAGAGCCGTTCATGGGCATTGATTTCCACCTGATCTCCAATTTCGCTGCCCTGGCGTTGATCACCTTGGCGGGCCCGGCGGTGATCTTCATCCTCTTTTATCGCCGCGGCGCCCTCTGACCCTTACGGCATAGCCCTCCATCATCAGCCTATTTCTCCGCAGGCCTCGCCCGAATCATCCTGCTGATGGTCAACGGGTAATCGTCGTAGAGAGTTGCGCTTCGGAGAAACTTCATTGTCAGGGATTTGGTCAGATCTCCCGCTCCAGTAGATCAGCGTTCAACTGTTGCTTGGATGTGTGCATCTGCTGATCGGAAGCAAGTTCTTCCAGCGCCCGGTAGAGCGGTAGCGGCATCAGCCATCGCCCGACCACCGCACCCAGCAGGGCCGCCAGTAGCAGCCCAGGTAGGAGTTGTTGCGATCCAGTCATCCTGATCGCGAACGCCAGGCTCACCACCGGCAGCTGGGTGGCTCCGGCTAGCCCCGCCGCCATCCCCAGCAACACCCCCAGCCCGCTCGGCCCGCCCAGAAGTTCCAGTAGCCCTCCACCAAAGCTGCCACCCACGGCAAAGGCTGGATCGATCACCCCTCCAGGGATCCCGGCCGCCAGGGCGAGAACGGGGCCGATCATGCGCATCACCACAAGGGCGCCCCAGCGAGCGGCGCCAGTCCAGCCCAGTGCCACGGCACCGGATCCTTCCAGGTCCGCCAGGCTCAGCGTTTGGCGCAGCAGGGTTTCACCATCCCCACAGCTTTGCCCTCCACTGATCAAGGTGAGGGCTGTGAGGGCCGTGCCCACCGCCAGCCCTGTGGCCAGGGGATGGGCCCGGGCCCGGGGCAGGATCAAGGCGGTGCCGAACACCAGCAACTTGGCCATCAGGGCTCCGAGAAGTCCTGCTCCCAGGCCTACCGGAAGAGCCCAGAAGGCCTGAAAGACTTCCGCCCACGGCGTGGCCTTGATGCCGAGCGCGAACAGAGGTTGGCCGCCTAGGCCAGCTACCTCGGCCGCCACGCCGGCCATCAGTAGCGAAGGCCAGATCAGGTTCGGCTGGAAGCGGCGGCTCAGCTCCTCGGCCACGAAGATCACCCCCATCAGGGGGGTGTTGAAGGCACCGGCCAGGCCTGCCCCGGCTGCGGCGGCCAGCAACTCGCCGCTGAGGCGGCCCCGGCCCAGCCCGTGGGCCACGGCGGCCCCGAGCTGGGCGGCGGGACCTTCCCTGCCGATCGGCAGCAGGGCCAGGCTGGCCGCTCCCCAGAGTGCGAGTCTCCCGGCCGTCGTTCCTGCCGCCAGCTGTAGGTCCCGCCTTTCCGGCCGTTGGAGGGCCTCCAGGAGCTGGGGTAAACCCGAGCCTGCGGAACGGTGCAGCACACCGGCCTGGAGCACCAGCAGCAGAGGCACGGTCGCGATCGGCGCCAGAGCCAGGAGCAGGGCAGGGACCGTCCAGCTACCGCCATAGGCCGGAAATCGGCCGATCAGGGCGTCCTGAAGCCGGTCGATAGCGTTCAGGGGCCAGCAGGCCAGACCAACGGCCAGACCCACGCCTGCTATTGCGCAGCCCTGAAACAGCCAGCCGCTCGCACTTCTGCCGCCCTCGGCGCGAACCGGTGCCCCCATTAGGCCGTCAGACCCAGGGCCATGGCGGCCTCCTGAACCAGGGCGCGTAGGTAGGGGTGTGAATGCTCGTCGTGGAGGCCGCTGCGCACCTCCTCGCCGGCGGCATTGCGAATGATCAGCCCATCGGCGTGGCGGGAACACCAGTAGGTGCGATCGCGTCGTCGCAGCACCAAGCCGGCGCAGCCAGCAGGCCGTACGCCCACCAGCTCCAGTTGCAACCTCTCCTCCCCTTGCCAGCGATCCATCCTGAGGCGGTAAGCCACATCCACCTGGGCGGGCAGCTCAGCCCCCCCCTGCCAGCGCCAGGCCATGGCGCGGCGCTGTAGCCCGTTCTGCTCGAGCTGGAGCTGCAGGTGGCCACCCCGCAGCAGCCGCTGCTCGAGAACCTGGCAGCCGCTGCTCCAGAACACGGGGGCCGGATGGCCGATTCCGAAGGGCTCCAGGCGCCGGAGCTGCTCCCAGAATTCGCGGTCGATCCGCTCGAAGCGCAGCAGGGCTTCGGGCTCCACGGTCATGGCCTGGCCGGCCCCATCAAGCCAGGCCTGGGCCAACTCTTGAAGGCGTTCCTGAAGCTCCCCCACCCGTTCCGCCAGCACGGTGAAGCCGCCGGCGGCCGGATGGCCGCCGTGGCGCAACAGCAGATCAGCGCAGGCTTGGAGGGCCTGGTCCACGGCGAAGCCGCGCGGCGCCCGCACCGAAGCCCGCAGCCTTCCGTTCCCTTCATCGGCCAGGAGCGCCACTGGACGACCGCAGCGCTCCATCAGCCGGGCGGCCACGATGCCAATCACGCCATGGTGCCAATGGGTCTGGGCCAGCAGCACGAAGGGCGGAGTCGCTCGGCCATCGGCCTCCAGCAGGGCCACCGCCTCCGCCTCGATAGCGCTGCAAAGCTCGCGCCGTTGCCGGTTCAGCCCATCGCATTGCCGCGCCAATTCGAGGGCCCGCTCCGGTTCGTCGGTAGTGAGCAGGTCCACCACCAAGAGGGGATCGCCCAGCCGTCCCACGGCGTTGATCCGCGGGGCGATCTGGAAGCCCACGGCTTCGGCATTGAGCTGCGGATCCTCGAGGCCCGCCAGGCGCTGCAGGGCTCGCAGCCCCTGCAGACGGGTTCGGCCCAGGCGGGGCAGGCCGTCGAGCAGCCAGCGCCGGTTCACCCCCACCAGGGGGGCCATGTCGGCGATGGTGCCGATGCAGAACAGGTCGAGAGCGATCGCTTCACCGTCCTGGCGGCCCACCCGGCGGCAGAGGGCGCTGGCCAGCACATGGGCCAGGCCAACGCCGGCCAGGCCCCTGTAGGGGGAATCCAGCGGGGTGACGGCCGGATGGAGCAGGGCCAGGTGGGGCGGCCGTTCGGCCGGCAAGGTGTGGTGATCCGTGAGGATCACATCCACAGCCAGGGCGGCCGCCCGCTCCAGGGCCTCCCGGGCCGCAACGCCGTTATCCACCGTGATGATCAGGCCCACGCCATCGGCCGCCAGAGCCTCGACCATGCCGGCATTGAGGCCGTAGCCATCGTTGGCCCGGCTCGGGATGGCGGCCCTTGGCCGTGCCCCGAGCCGCTGGAGCACGCCCACCAGCAGGGCCGTGCTGGTCATGCCATCGGCGTCATAGTCGCCGCAGACGGCCAGGCTTTCGCCAGAGCGGCAGGCCCGCTCCAGCCGCTCCACCGCCCTGGCGAGGTCGGGGAAGTGGTGATGGGGATCGGGGGCCGAGGGGGGATCCAGGAGGCTGCTGAGGCTGCTCTCGCTGAGGTGACCCCGGCGCCGCAGCACCGCCAAGAGCTCCTCCGGCAGATCGACCGCCGGGCAATCCAGGGAAACTCCAGGCCCGGGATCAACCCCAGTTGGGGGATCTCGCCGTACCAATGGTGGTGGGAGAACCCAGGGTTGCGTGTCGAGGAAGGGCAAGGGGAGGGTCAGGTACCTCCGCATTGTGCTGCCGACCACCGGTGTCGCCAGCCCTAACCTGTGGTGATAGGACCGTTGGTGCAGTGGCTCCTTCCCTTGAGGCGATTTTTTGGGATGTGGATGGCACCCTCGCTGAGACGGAACTCGAGGGCCATCGCGTGGCCTACAACCAAGCCCTTGCCGAGGCGGGTCTGCCCTGGCGCTGGGATCGGACCCGCTATCGCAACGACCTGGGGCTTTCCGGAGGGCGCGAGCGGATGGCCCTCTTCCTCACAGACCACGAGGGCCGCCCACCCTCCGAGACCCTTCTCGACGCTCTGGTGGCAGCCAAGAAGCGCCACTACAGCGAGCTGATGCGCAACGGCTCTATCCCGCTGCGGGAGGGGGTGGCGCGATTGATTGGCGCCGCCGCCGCCGCCGGTCTCACCCAGATCATCGTGACCACCAGTTCCCGGGCTGCGGTGGAGGCCCTTATGGCCGGCAGTCTTGCGGGGGTGGCCGGGGCCTTCCGGGGCTTGATCAGCGGCGATGACGTGAGCCGCAAGAAACCCGATCCCCAGGGCTACCGGCTGGCCTTGGACAGGGCAGGCCTGGATCCGCAGCGGGTGGTGGTGGTGGAGGATTCGGCCCAGGGTCTGGAGTCGGCCCGGGGGGCCGGTCTCACCACGCTCGTTACCCTCAGCTCCCTGTCCCGCCATGATGAGGTCGGTGTCTTTGCCGCTGCCGCCGCCGTGGTGGATGGCCTGGGAGGTCCGGATCGGCCCCTCGCCCTGCTGCACGGTCCAGCCTGTCCGGAGGGCCAGGTCACGCTGAGCTGGCTGGAGCGGCTGCTTCCTGCCCCATGACGATTCCTCAGCAGCGCACCCGCTATGCCGCCTTCGAACGGCGCCTCGGCCGGTCCCTGCTGGGCCAGCTGCGGCGCAGCTGGCGCCACGCCAGCCTGGCGCTGCTCTCGTTACTGGTGGGTTATTTCCTGAGCCAGAACCTGATTTCTCTGCTGCTGGTGCGGGTGCCGGGTGGCCGGTCGGTCGTGGTGTTCACGCTGGTTCTCGTCATGGAGTTGCTCGTGCGGCTGCGCACCCGGGCGGTGGGCGGCGAGGAGACGCCGCTGGTCTGGGTGATGCTCGACAACCTGCGCCTCGGGACCACCTACTCGGCGGTGCTGGAGGCCTTCAAGCTTGGAACCTAAAGGCCCCTCGCCCATCGCTGCGGCGGACGGATTGCTGCAGCATGTTGGTTTGCCGCTGCTGGCTCACCTGGCGGAGCTGCGGAGCCACCCCAACCGGCGCCGGCCTGTGCTGCTCCTAAACGGACCGGTGGGCGTCGGCAAGTCCACCCTGGTGAGGCAACTGGCCAGCCTGGCGCCGGCCCACGGACTGCGCCTGGCCGTGGCCTCCATCGATGACGCCTACCTCCCCCTCCCTGAGCGGTTGAACCGTCTGGCGGGCAATCCCTTCGGCGTAACCAGGGTCCCACCGGGCAGCCACGATGTGGATCTGCTGGTGGAACGGATCGAGGCCTGGCGCGGCGGCGCCTGCTTGCGACTACCCCGATTCGACAAGACCCTGGCGGCCGGCCAGGGTGATCGCTGCGCTGCAAGCGAGGAAAGGGCCGATGCGCTGGTGCTCGAGGGTTGGTTGATGGGGTGCCGGCCGCTCGGAGAGGATGCCGTTGCCACTGGCCTGGCACGACTGCAAGACTGGAACCTCAGCGAAGCCGAACGGAACTGGCTGCCCCGCTGGGATCGGGAACTCGAGAGCTACGCACCGCTCTGGCGAATTGCGGATGGACTCTGGGTGCTGCGGCCCCGCCACTGGTGTCTGGCACGGCGCTGGAGATTCCAGGCGGAGGCGCGTCAGCGACGTGCCGGCAGCTCCTGGCTCGCTCCCGCAGAACTGGAGCGCCTGGTGCGCTCCAGCCTGCATTCGCTCCCGCCTCCCCTCTACCAAGACCCGCTGGTGGCAGGGTTCGACGGCGCAATCGAGGCCCATGGAGATCGCGAAGGGAGTTTCTCGCCCTTTGCAACCGACCTGGCTGGAGAACTGCCGATTGTTGGGGTCACCCAGCTGGATGGTCGGCGCCGCTGGGAGCCGTTGAATCATCCCGCTCAGCTGTCGCCGTCTTCCTCGTCCTCGGCGATCGGATAAACGAAGCCTTGGGCCTTGCCACTCAGCACGGCCTTGCCGATCGAAAGGGCCTTGGCGGCTGCGACACCGGCCTTCGCCTTCCAATGGGCATGACGCTGATTGCGTTTGCCTTTGGAGGTTTTCTTCTTAGGAACAGCCATCCCTTCGTTGGTGCAGCCAAACGAAAATCATCCGCTGCGAACCGTCCTTTCGTCAAATCGCTAGAGTCATGCATCGTCTCGCAGGCCTGTGGCAACGACGTCGACTCAGCCCCAGCCATCTCCCACGCCCGAGGGGACGGCCCAGAAGGTCCAGGTCCAGGGGGTGCGTCCCGTGGATCCCGCTAGCGACCCCACAGCGGCGAAGCCCGGCGCCATTAACGCGTCCCCCCGGAGCGGCGATGCCAAGACCGGGGCCCGGCCCGCCGGCAAGCAGGATGAGCGCCAGCAGCCCTTCAGCATCGGTGGTGGTGGCGGCGCTACCCCCTCCTACAGCCAGCTTCTTCAGGATCTTTCGTCGGGCAGGGTGAAGGACCTGCTGCTCTCCCCGCGCCAGGGAGTGGTGGATGTCACCTACCGAGATGGTCGCAATGTTCAGGTGCCGGTGTTCAGCGACAACCAGCTCCTGATCCGCACCGCCACCCAGGCCCAAGTGCCCCTCACCGTGCGCGATGAGCAGCGCGATGAGGCGATGGCCGGATTGCTCGGCAATCTCTTGCTGGTGATGCTGCTCCTCACTGGCCTCACCCTGCTGATCCGCCGTTCGAGCCAGGTGGCGAACCGAGCCCTCGGCTTCGGTCGCAGCCAGCCTCGTCTTCAGGCCGAGGGTTCGGTGGCGGTGCATTTCGAGGATGTGGCCGGGATCGGCGAGGCCAAGGAGGAGCTCCAGGAGGTGGTCACCTTCCTGCGCTCTCCGGAGCGGTTCACCTCCGTGGGCGCCAAGATCCCCAAGGGCGTGTTGCTGGTGGGTCCACCGGGTACCGGCAAGACCCTGCTGGCCAAGGCCATCGCCGGCGAGGCCGGAGTGCCCTTCTTCTCGATGGCCGCCTCTGAATTCGTGGAGATGTTCGTGGGGGTGGGGGCCAGTCGGGTGCGAGATCTGTTCCGTCAGGCCAAGGCCAAGGCGCCCTGCATCATTTTCATTGACGAGATTGATGCCGTCGGCCGTCAGCGGGGCGCGGGCATCGGCGGCGGTAACGATGAGCGGGAGCAGACCCTCAATCAGCTGCTCACCGAGATGGATGGTTTCGAGGAGAACTCCGGCGTGATTCTGCTGGCCGCCACCAACCGGCCGGATGTTCTGGATTCCGCCCTGATGCGCCCCGGTCGTTTCGATCGCCGCATCACCGTCGACCTGCCCGACCGCAAGGGACGCGAGGACATCCTCTCGGTTCATGCCCGCAGCCGTCCGCTTGCCGATTCCGTTTCCCTCGCCGACTGGGCGTCCCGCACTCCGGGGTTCTCCGGGGCCGACCTTTCCAACCTGCTCAATGAGGCCGCCATCCTCACGGCCCGCCGCCAGCAGAACCGTATCGATGATGCCGCCATCGGCGATGCCCTTGAGCGCATCACCATGGGCCTCACGGCGGCCCCCCTCCAGGACAGTGCCAAGAAGCGCCTGATCGCCTATCACGAGGTGGGCCATGCCCTGCTCACCACCCTGCTGCCCAACGCTGACAAGCTCGACAAGGTGACGCTGCTGCCGCGGGCGGGCGGTGTCGGAGGCTTTGCCCGCACCATGCCGGATGAGGACATTATCGATTCAGGCCTGATCAGCAAGGCCTATCTCCACTCGCGGCTGGTGGTGGTACTGGGCGGTCGGGCCGCCGAAATCGTGGTCTTCGGTCCGAGCGAAGTGACCCAGGGTGCCGCTGGCGATCTGCAGATGGTGAGCCGCATCTGCCGCGAGATGGTGACCCGCTACGGCTTCTCCAGCCTCGGCCCGGTGGCTTTGGAATCGGATGCTGGGCAGGTGTTCCTGGGTCGCGACTGGATCCGCCCCGAGGCTCCGCCCTATTCCAGCCGCACCGGCAGCCAGATCGATGCTCAGGTGAGGAAGCTGGCCGCGGCTGCCCTGGAGCAGGCCCTTGCCGTTCTGCGGCCGCGCCGGCAGCTGCTCGATCGGCTGGTGGAGTACCTTATCGCCGAGGAAACCATCAATGGCGAAGAGTTCCGGGCCTTGGTGGCTGAGTGGGAATCGGAGAATCCTCAGCTTTCCGGGGTGCCCGCTCAGCTCTCCTTACTCCTCACCCCGGAGGCCTCCCCGGAAGCGGATGTCGAGGCTGCGAAGGTAGGTGTGTAAGCCGGCATCCTGAATTGGCAGCAGCCTGGCGGCCCGCCCGCTTTCATTCACGTGGGCATGCCATAGGCCTGGTGGAGTGATGAAGGCGCCGCCGCTTTGCCAGTCGATTCGCCGGGGATCACGGATCTGCCCCTCGCTGTCGCAGGAGCTGCCCACCAAGGTGTAGCAACCGGGGTCGCAGTCGAGGATCAGATCGAGGGCCACCGACTGGTGCTTGTGGGCTGATTGCAAGGATCCCGCCGGCAGCACCCCTTGCATTGCCCACAGGGTGTGGGACACGGTGCGGGTGGCCGGCAGATCGGCGTTGCCCAGCAGCAGGCTGAGCCGATTCGCCCTACTGGCTGATGGGTCGTTGAGCAGGGTCTCCAGTTCCCGCTGCAGCCTGGTGGCTGGATAGTGACAGGGACGGAAGCGGGGCAGGCTCGGCTCGACGCCCAGGTAGCGGAGCAAGGGGCCGTCGTGCACCCAGTAGAGAACGCTTTCCTCCCGAGCCTTGAGGTGGGGAGCCTGCCCAGCTGGTAGCACGAACACGTCACCGCTCTCCCAGGCTAGGGAGAGCGGGCCGGCGTGTTGGTCGCCGGGGCGGGTCAGGGAGCCGCCGCCCCTCAGCACCGCGAACAGGGAGGTGGTCGCCACGGCGGCGGCCGTGAGGCCTTCGCCGGGAAGAATCCGCAGGAAGTGGGCGGCGAGGGCGGGACTGGTGGCCGGTCCCTGGCAACCCAGCTCGAGGCTGAGATCAAGTGGCAGGATGGCCGTGGGTCCGCAGGCGTGGAGCTCGGCGCTCCACTGGTGCAGGCCGATCGGCTCGGTGAGGCCGGGGCGCACCGGGTTGGCCGCTTCTCGATAGTCGAACCAGAGAGCAGCTGCTTCCAAGCCTTCGCCCTCCGCCTGCCCGTGTTCGCCAGGCAGCAACTCGCTGGCTGCGGGAGCCCTTTCGATCAGCCCGCCGCCTGGATCCATGGCGCTCTGGCATTGGACCCCGGCCGGCAGGGAGCCTGTGGGGGTGGGGGTCGTAGCGCTGGCCATAGATTCCGAGCCTCCGAAACGACAATGGGCCAATACCCTATGGGCGCGAAGCACATGCTGGTGCCAGCGTTGCTTCCCGATCGCTGATGGCTGCGATCAGCTGGCGAGGTTCAGCCGCCCGCCACGGCGGGAACGATGCTCACCTCATCGCCATCGGCCAAGCTGGTGGCCTGGTGATTGAGGAAGCGGATGTCCTCGCTGTTCACATACACATTGAGGAAGCGCCGCAACTTGCCGCCGTCATCGCAGAGGCGGGCCAGGATGCCGGGGAAGCGAGCCTCCATGGCCTGCAGCAGTTCGTCGACGCTGCCGGCCTCGAGGCTCACCATGGCTTCGTCGTTGGTGAATTTCTGCAGGGGGGTAGGGATCAGAACCTGAACGGCCATGGTGTCGATCGGCTGGTGGGGGTAGGGAGGGGATCAGGGGTGACTGTTTGGAATCCGCCGATTGCAATCCGCCGATCGGCAACGCCGAGAGCTCGCGGCAGGATCTGCGGGGTTCAGCCCACCGTTTCCCAGGTGGCGCGGTGCAGCGACTGGGCCCGATCCCAGGCACTGTTAAAGCTGTCGAGCTGGGCCTCGATCACGAAGGGCTCGCCGATCGAGGAGGCAATGGCTTCGGTGGTCTTGAGGCCGTTGCCGGTGATATAGGCCACGGTGGTTTCGCTGCGATCGATCTTGCCCTGCTCCACCAGCTTCTTGAGCACCGCGATCGTGGTGCCCCCGGCGGTTTCGGTGAAGACGCCCTCGGTTTCGGCCAGCAGCTTGATGCCCTCGATGATCTCGGCATCGCTCACCGCGGCGATGCTGCCGCCGGTGCGGTTGGCGATGTCGATGGCGTAAGGGCCATCGGCCGGATTGCCGATGGCGATCGACTTGGCGATGGTGTGGGGCTTTACCGGGGTAATGAAGTCGCGGCCCTCGGCGAAGGCCTGGGCGATCGGGCTGCAGCCCTCGGCCTGGGCGCCGCTGAAGCGCACCGCCTTCTCCTCCACCAGCCCGACCTTGATGAATTCGTCAAAACCCTTGCGGATCTTGGTGAACAGGGAGCCGGAGGCCAGGGGGGCCACGATGTGGTCAGGCAGGCGCCAGCCGAGCTGTTCGATCACCTCGTAGCCGAGGGTTTTCGATCCTTCGGAGTAGTAAGGGCGGAGGTTGATGTTCACGAAGCCCCAGCCGTAGGTGTTAGCCACTTCCGAGCAGAGGCGGTTCACCTGGTCGTAGTTGCCCTTCACCGCCATCAGTGTGGGGTTGTAGACCAGGGTGCCGAGCACCTTGCCCAGCTCCAGGTCGCTGGGGATGAAGACGCAGCACTCCATGCCGGCATGGGCGGCGATGGCGGCGGTGGAATTGGCCA
The DNA here is from genome assembly GCA_014191755.1 of Cyanobium sp. Taxonomy (GTDB): domain Bacteria; phylum Cyanobacteriota; class Cyanobacteriia; order PCC-6307; family Cyanobiaceae; genus Cyanobium. The sequence goes on along the minus strand of BJHE01000021.1, from coordinate 8,624 downwards.
GGTTGCCGGTGGAAGCGCAGCTCACGGTGGTGAAGCCGAGTTCGCGGGCGCGGGTGAGGGCCACGGACACCACCCGGTCCTTGAAGGAGAGCGTCGGCATGTTCACACCGTCGTTCTTGATGTAGAGCTCCTTGAGGCCAAGGCGGCGGGCCAGCCGATTGGCCCGCAGCAGGGGCGTGAAGCCGGTGCCCACATCGATCGGCTCCCCTTCGATGGGGAGGAATTCTCGGTAGCGCCAGATGGAGGTGGGACCGGCCTCGATCGTGGCGCGGCTCACCCGACTGCGGATGGCGTCGTAGTCGTAGACGACCTCCAGGGGGCCGAAACAGACGTCCTCACAGACGTGGCGGGCCCCGGCCTCATAGGGATGGCCGCATTCCTTGCAGCGCAGCCCGATGAAGGTGGAGCGGGAGAGGGTGGCCGTCACGGTGGAGATCGCGCAGCAGTGAACAGACGCTAGCAGCGCCCTCCGGATAGCCTGGAAATACCCGATGCCTGAGATCGGGTATATGGGTCAGGTTGTCGGCGGGGCTTGACCCGCCTGCACCGCTTCCTAGCCTCGTGCGGTGAGATCAACCGCTTCTCTTCCGACCCGCAGGCTGCTACTGCAGCGCCTTCTGCCCCTAGGAAGCCTGCTGGCGGGCCTGCTGGTGCTGCTCCCCCGCCTCGGGATCGAATGGCATTGGTTCGCCCAGTTCGATGCCGAAGTGGTGCTGCTGCGGCGTTGGCTGCTGCAGGTGCTCGCCTTCGCCGTAGTGCTCGGCCTGGGGATCCCGCTGCAGCTCCAGCAGTTGCAGCGCAGCTGGCGGCTGCGCCAGGCGCCGGGCCCCAAGCCACTGCCGGCCTCACCCCTGCTCCGCCTCGGCCCCCCGCTGCTGGTGCTGCTGGTGGCCGCCCTGCTGCTGCTGTTGGCCGGCGGCCTCACCTACCTGCTGGTCCAGGCCCGCGATCTGATCGCCGAGCCCTTCAGTGGCCGGGTGATCACCGGCATCCCCGTGCTGGCCGATCTTCCCCCCTGGCTCTTCCTGGGCCTAGCGGCGGGCCTACTGCTGCCGTTGCTGCTATGGCCCCGCACCACCCTGCAGATCACCCTGGGGGCAGCGCTGATCGCCTCGGCCACCGCCCTGGCCCGGGGCTGGAGCCTCTGGCTGCCGGCGCTGCTGGCTGCGCCCTTCGGCCAGCGCGATCCAGTGGTGGGCCTCGATCTGGCCTTCACCGTGCTGCAGCTGCCGGCTCTGCACCTGCTGGTGAGCGTGGTGATCGCCCAAGTGGCGGTCGGTCTGGCAGGCTGCCTCTGGCTCACCCTCAGCGAGGGCACCACCCTCAGCGATCTGCGCTTCCCCGGCCTGAGCAGGGCCCAGCAACGGGTGCTTCAACCCCAGCTGGCGGTGCTGGCGGCGATGGCGGCCCTGAGCAATGCCTTTGCTCCCTTCGATCTGATGGTACGCGGCAGCGGTGTGGCGGCCGGTGCCGGCTTCGTGGATCTGCATGTGCGCCTGCCGCTGCGGCTGCTGCTGGCGCTGCTGCTGCTGCTCACCGCCATCGGTCTGTTGGTGCCGCTGCCGCGGGGCTGGCTGCGGCGCGGCGCCCTGATCCCGCTGGCCTCCACCGCGTTGATGGTGCCGATCGCCGAGTGGATCGTGGCACCGCTGGTGCAGCGCCTCGTGGTCCAACCCCGCGAGCTGGCAATCGAAACGCCGTACCTTGAGCGCTCAATTCGCGGCACACGCCGCGCCTTCGGCCTGGAGGCAGTGCGGCAGCTGGCCATCGAACCCCGCCAGGAGCTCACCGCCGAGGACCTCGAACAGGCGCCCGGCACCCTGGCCAACATCCGCCTCTGGGACAGTCGTCCCTTGCTGGCCACCAACCGGCAGCTGCAGCAGCTGCGCCTCTACTACCGCTTCTTCTCGGCGGCGGTCGACCGCTATCCGCTGGCCAGCGATCCGGCGCGGCTGGGATCGCAGCAGGTGCTGATCGCCGCCCGGGAACTGGATACCGCCAGCCTGGCGAAGGATTCACGCACCTGGCTGAACCGCCACATGGTGTTCACTCACGGCTACGGCTTCACCGTGTCGCCGGTGAACGCCTTCGGGCCGGATGGGCTGCCGCTCTTCTTCGTCAAGGATCTGGGCCGCAGCGGCCGGGTGCAGGGCATCCCCGCCCTGGGGATCAGCGATGCCCGCGCGCGCGAGGCCTTGCCGGTGGGCCGGCCGCGCCTCTACTTCGGTTCGGGCCCTTCGCCCTACATCATTGCGCCCTCGCAGGTGCGGGAGTTCGACTTTCCAGAGGGGGAGCTGAACATCTATTCCCACTACAGCGGCAGTGGCGGCATGCCGATCCACGGCCCGCTGCAGCGGCTGATGGCGGCCGCCTACCTGCCTGAGCCACGGTTGCTGTTCTCCGGATCGCTGACGCCCGCCTCCCGGCTGCATCTGCGGCGACGGGTGACCGAACGGATGCGGGCGCTGGCGCCCTTCCTGCGGTTCGAGAGCCAGCCGTACCTGGTCACGGCACGGGTGGCGAACACCCCCGGCTACGAAGCGGATCAGCATCAGTACTGGCTGCTCGATGGCTTCACCACCAGCGACAGTTATCCCTACTCCGAGGCCAATCCGAACGGTATCCGCTATTTCCGTAACCCGGTCAAGGCGGTGGTGGACGCGTACAACGGCAAGGTCTGGCTCTACGTGAGTGACCCCTCCGATCCGGTGCTGGCCACTTGGCGGCGTGCCTTCCCGGAGCTGTTCCAGCCGTTGGCGGCGATGCCGGCAGCGCTGCAGGCCCACATCCAGGTGCCGCGCAGCCAGTTCGCGATTCAGGCGGAGCGGATGCTGCGCTACCACGTCACCGATGTGCGCACCTTCTACAACGGCGATGATGTCTGGTCGATTCCGCTGGAGATCTACGGCTCAACAAACACGCCTGTGGAGCCGTACCACCTCACCGTGCAGCTGCCCGGTCAGGACAAGCCGGAGTTCGTGCTGCTGCTGCCCTTCTCGCCACTGAAGCGGCCCAACCTGGTGGCCTGGCTGGCGGCCCGCAACGATCAACCCCACTATGGCGAGCTGCTGCTGGCCCGTTTCCCGCAGCAGCGCTTGCTGCTCGGACCCCAGCAGGTGTCCGCCCTGATCGAGCAGGATCCGGCGGTCAGCTATCAGTTCGGCCTCTGGAACCGGGCCGGCTCCAAGGTGATCCATGGCAATCTGCTGGTGCTTCCGGTGGGCCGGGGCCTTCTGTATGTGGAACCGATCTACCTGCAGTCCAGCAACAACGACCTTCCCACCCTGGTACGGGTGGTGGTGACCGACGGCCGCACGATCGTGATGGAGCGCAATCTTCAGCAGGCCCTCAACGAACTGGTGGGCCGCAAGGGCGGAGCCGCCCCGGCGTCCCAGCCCTCCCAGCCTTGATCGCTGTGCAGGACATCGCGCCCGCAGACCCATCAAAAAGGGGCCCAGAAGGGCCCCGGCTGGGAATTGTGATCGCTGGATCTCAGGGAACCCCCAGGTTCAGACCGCCACGGCGCTCTTGGGATCAAGGGCACCCTTGGCGTAAAGACCGGCGTAGTAGTTGATGTCGCGCTGCTTGATCTTGCTGGCGTTGCCGGCGCACCAGAACTGCTGATAGCGATCGAGGCACACCTGCTTCATGTACTGGCGGGCGGGCTTGTTGAAGTGGCGGGGATCGAAGTTGGCGGGATCCTTGAAGGCCGCCTCGCGCACCGCGGCGGTAAAGGCCAAGCGGTTGTCGGTGTCAATGTTCACCTTGCGCACGCCGTTGCGGATGCCTTCCTGGATTTCTTCCACGGGCACGCCGTAGGTCTCGGGGATGGCACCGCCATACTTGTTGATCATGTCCAGCCACTCCTGGGGCACCGAGGAGGAGCCGTGCATCACCAGGTGGGTGTTGGGGATGGCCTTGTGGATCTCGGCGATGCGGCTGATCGCCAGCACCTCACCGGTGGGTTTGCGGGTGAACTTGTAGGCGCCATGGCTGGTGCCGATGGCGATCGCCAGCGCATCCACGTTGGTCTTGGCCACGAAGTCGGCGGCTTCGGCGGGGTCGGTGAGCAGCTGGGAGTGGTCGAGGGTTCCCTCAAAGCCATGGCCGTCCTCGGCCTCACCCTGGCCGGTCTCAAGGGAGCCCAGGCAGCCCAGCTCGCCCTCCACGCTCACGCCGATGGCGTGGGCAACGTCCACCACTTCCTTGGTGACGCGCACGTTGTACTCATAGGAGGCCGGGGTCTTGGCGTCGGCCTCAAGGGAGCCATCCATCATCACGGAGGTGAAGCCATTGGCGGCGGCGCCATAGCAGGTGGCGGGGCTGTTGCCATGGTCCTGGTGCATCACCACCGGGATGTCGGGGTAGGTTTCCACGGCGGCCAGGATCAGGTGGCGCAGGAAGCTCTCACCGGCATACTGACGGGCGCCGCGGGAGGCCTGCAGGATTACCGGGCTGTCAGTCTCGTGGGCCGCCTCCATGATCGACTGGACCTGCTCCAGGTTGTTCACGTTGAAGGCGGGAATGCCGTAGCCGTTTTCGGCGGCGTGGTCGAGCAGCAGCCGAAGCGGAACGAGCGCCATGGGAAACCTCGAGAATGGGGGGAAAGCGACGACTGGCGGGATCCCCCGCCGTGCCTGGCGGCGAGTCTAGGGGATGCCGAAACAGGGTCCTGAAGCTTCAGGGGTGTCCGATCGGCTGATGCCGCCGGGCGGCATCACACAGGCCCTGGCTGGCTGCGGCCTCCGCCAGGCCCGGCACCATGGGCCGTCCCTCCCGGGTGGCCTGGGCCCACCAGCCGATCAGCCTGCACACTGGCGCGATCCGGCCATCCTCCCAGGTACGTGCGAAGGCCAGAGCGGGATCGGCGGGTACCGGTCGCAGGGGCTCGCCTGGTCGGGAGATCGCCAGTTGAAAACCATGCACATAATCGGCCTGGTTGGCTGACCCGAGCACCAGGGTGGCCTCACGGCCGTAGAGCTCGAGCCAGCAGCCCCGGCCCGCCCGGGTCACCGAGGACAGGTTCACCTGGGCCGGCACCCGCCGGCCCAGGGAGTCGCTGAGATCGAGCTGGATCAGGGCGATGTCCTCGGCATCCACCGCGCCCATGGCGGAGGCGCCGGCGCCCTTGGCTCCGGCCAGGGGGCGCTCCCGGATCGCCGTGCTCAATCTGGCGGCGTGGAGCTCAGCGGGACCAACCAGCCAGTTCAGGATGTCGAAGGCATGGGTGCCGAGGGCGCCCAGCACCCCCCCTCCCTCGGCCGCCTGGGAGTACCAGGTCCAGGGACGGCTCGCGTCGGCGCGGCTGGCCATCAGCCAGTCGAGTTTCACCAGCCAGGGTTCCCCCAGCACCCCCGCAGCCAGGAGCGCAGCGAGCTGCTGGAACACCGGCACGGCGCGGTATTCGAAATCCACTGCCACACATAGTTTTTTGCGGATAGCCAGCCGCTGCAGCTCCTCGATGGCGGCAGCCTCGAGGGCCACCGGCTTCTCGAGCAGCAGGTGCTTTCCGGCTTCAAGGGCCTGGCGGGCCAGCTCGAAGCGGGGGGCCGGTGGGGTGGCGATCACCACGGCCTCCACCCGCGGGTCGGCGAGGACGGCGCTGAAATCGGTGCTGCCGCCGAGCTCGGCCGCCCGGCAGGCCCGCTCCAGTCGTTCAGCACGGGGATGCCAGAGGGCCACCGGTTCGGTTCCTGGGCAATCCCGCAGGGCCGGAAGGTGCACCGCCTCACCAAAGCCGAGGCCGGCGATAGCGACGCCGAGGGGACGGTTTGTGGGCGCAGCCATGGAGGGGAGCAAAGGCTTGGGGGTGGAGGGAGCTGGCGAGCGTTCAGGCCGTCGGTTCCCGGCCGATGGCGGGCCCTGCAGCTGCGGCGCAGGCCTCCTGAAGCGTGGCCGCCACGAGTGGATCGCCGCCGGTGGGCTGCCAGGTGGCGTTGAAGCGGGGTAAGCCGTTCACGGACACGTCTCGGTAGAGCCGGAGATCGCAGTCGAGCTCCATCACCACAAGAGTTCCCAGGGGTTGGCGAGCGCTACGCGGTTTCGCTTCCAAGCTTTCAGTGGCGGGGGAACGCTGCGGAGCTTCAGTCTCTTCCGGCTCGGAAAGGGGCTGAAAGCGACTCAGCACCGACAGGGTGCCGCGGCGATCACGCCGCAGGCTGCCGGCATCCCACCACTGACGCCCCGTGGCGGAGGCCGGAACCTCTCGCCAGTCCACCGGTCCGGCCCAGGCGGGCTCCAAGCCAGGCAGCAGCGGAGTCGGCCCCGGGGGCAGGGCCAGGCCCACCAGAAGCAGGGCCAAGGGCAGGATGGCCTGGAGCCATCTCAGCCGGCGTCGCCCTTCGAGGCGGAGAGGCCATTGAGAGCCGGGGGCCGACGATTCATGGGGCCACCGGCTGCCCGCGACGGGATGGGGCATGCAGCCGCAGCAGGAGGGCCAGGGTGGCGCGCAGCTCGGTGCGGGGAACGATCTTGTCGACGAATCCATGCTCCTGCAGATACTCAGCGGTCTGGAAATTGTCGGGGAGCTTCTCGCGCAGGGTCTGCTCGATCACCCGGCGTCCGGCGAAGCCGATCAGGGCCTTCGGTTCGGCCAGAATCAGATCGCCGAGCATGGCGAAACTAGCTGTCACACCGCCGGTGGTTGGGTGGGTGAGCAGGGGGATGTAGAGCAGTTCAGCCTGGCGGTGCCGTTCGAGGGCACCGGAGATCTTGGCCATCTGCATCAGGCTCAGCATGCCCTCCTGCATGCGGGCTCCGCCAGAGGCGCACACGATCACCACGGGGCAGCGCCGGGCCGTGGCCTCCTCAATCAGGCGGGTGAGTTTTTCCCCCACCACCGAACCCATCGAGCCCCCCATGAAGCGGAAGTCCATCACCCCAAGGGCCAGGGGCATGCCCTCCAGGCGGCAGAGCCCGGTGACCACCGCATCCCGGAGGCCGGTGCTCTGCTGGCTATCCCGCAGGCGATCGGCATAAGAGCGGCGATCTTTGAAGGCGAGCGGATCGGTTGGGCACAGATCGGCATCATGGGCTTCGAAGCTCCCCTCATCGGCGATCAGGCGGATTCTCTCATCGCTGTCGATCCGCTGGTGATAGCCACAGCCCTTGCAAACGTGGGCATTGGCCACCAGATCCTTCCGGTAGACCACTAGGTCGCACTCGGGGCATTTGCTCCAGAGGCCGTCCCCCTCATCGGGTTCTGGACCCTGGCTGGATCGCACCACAGGAGCGTTCTTGCGGCGATCGGCGAACCAGTCGAACAGGGACATGGGTGGGAAGAGGCTCGGTGCGGATCGGGCGACGACCTAGGTGAAACCTATTTAACGCTGCCGCGCTACACGGAGGGGTTGGGCCTGGCAGGACGCTTCAGACGGGGCTTCCCGGCACCAGAGCGGGGAGCATCAGCCGCAGCCAGGGCTGGGGCCCCACCAACCACACCAGCACGGTCCCCGCGGCGAGGAAGGGGCCGAAGGGAAAGGGCTGGTTCGGACCCAGCCGGCCGAGAATCCTGGCCAGTCCTCCCACCAGAGCCCCCCCGAACACCGCAAGGGCTACCGCCACGCCGAGCCCGCCGGGCCCGAGCCAGGCGCCCATCAGGGCCGCGAGTTTGGCGTCTCCCAGGCCAAGGGCTGGCCGGCCGAGGGCCCGCTCGGCCAGGGCGCTCACCGCTTCGAAACCCAGCAGTCCCAGCGCCGTGGCCACCAGATGCTCAAGCAGGAGTCGGCGACCGGTGGCCGGATCCTGAAGGAATCCCAGCAGGGCGGCGAAGGCCAGTCCGAGCAGCACGCCCCAGCGCAGCATCGGTTCGGGAAGCCAGAGGCGGTCGAGATCGATCAGCACCATGGGGAGCAGCCAGCTGACCAGAAACCACCCAGCCACCAGAAGGAGAACGGGCTCGGCCCCGGCGCCCATCCGATCGGGCCTGGCCAGCAACACCGCCACCCAGAGGCCGGCGCAGAGGCTCTCCACGAAGGGGTAGCGGGCCGCGATCGGCTGATGGCAGTGACGGCACCGGCCCCGCAGCATCAGCCAGGCCAGAACGGGAATGTTTTCGAACCAGGCGAGGGGAGTGCCGCAGCGGGGGCAATGGCTTCCAGGCCAGATCAGCGATTCCTCCCGGGGCAACCGCCAAGCAACGACGTTGATGAAACTGCCGATGCAGGCTCCGATCAGGGCCACCGGGGTCGCCAGCAGCGGGATCAGGGACTGGATGGGGTCGAAGGGAGAGGACATGGAATCGCCAGGCCTGGGCGGAAACCTCAGAACGGACCGCGGGATGGCGCCGGGCGTCCGGGCCGGTTGCGACCGACGCTGCGGTTGCGCAGCCACTCGATGGGCACGAAGTGCTCGTCGGGGAGCAGCACCGGCGCCTCAAACACCACCCGACCCTCGGTGGCCGCGAGCTTGAGCACGATTCCTGCTGGCTCGATTCCGCCGGGACCGGAGGAGAGGAAGCGGAAATACACCTGACGCGCTAATTGCAGCACCACGGAACTGTTGATGCGATCCAGGCGCAATCCCTGGAACCCGGCCAGCGGTGTGTTGGCGCTCAGCGAACCCGAAGCCGACCGGATCTCGAAGGAAGGACCTTGGCGCGGGCGGGGAGCCCGCGCTGGCGGTGG
>BJHE01000020.1:36324-37560 GCA_014191755.1 Cyanobium sp. | reverse complement strand
CCTGTGATCGCTCGCCCGCCTTCGGCGGGCTTTTTCTTTTGACCTCCCGGCATGCTCTCACTCGCAGATGTCCAGTGCAGCTCTGATTACCTTGATTTCCGCTAGTCGAGCGCCGGAAGAGCTCTTCACCGCATGTTCTCCCCTTGGGCTTTCTCTCGATCGGTTGAGGTCGATTAAGGTTTGAAGGCCAAATGACGAGATTGATCTGAGTGTGGTCTATGGTGATGTTGTCGAGTGTCGGAATTCTCGCGACTTTCCCAATGTCTTTATTGCCTCACCAGGCCAAGTGGGGGGATTGATTCGGTCTACTCACTAAAGTTGTCTAATTCGATTGTCGCCCGTGCACTTCCAGGACATCATCGCCACCCTCAATCGCTTCTGGGCCGAGCAGGGCTGCCTGATCCTTCAGCCCTACGACACGGAGAAGGGGGCTGGCACGATGAGTCCCCACACGGTGCTGCGGGCGATCGGGCCGGAGCCCTGGGCTGTGGCCTACCCCGAGCCCTGCCGCCGCCCCACTGACGGCCGTTACGGCGACAATCCCAATCGGGCCCAGCACTACTTCCAGTACCAGGTGCTGATCAAGCCCAGCCCCGATGGCATCCAGGAGACCTACCTGGCTTCTCTTGAGGCCTTGGGCGTCCGCCAAGCCGACCACGACATTCGCTTCGTGGAGGACAACTGGGAATCCCCCACCCTCGGCGCCTGGGGGGTGGGCTGGGAGGTGTGGCTCGATGGCATGGAGGTGACCCAGTTCACCTATTTCCAGCAGTGCGGCGGCATCGACTGCCGGCCGGTGTCGATCGAGATCACCTACGGCCTTGAGCGCCTGGCCATGTATCTGCAGGATGTGGAGAGCATCTGGGATCTCCATTGGAACGGGGTGCGCCGCTACGGCGACATCTGGCTGCCGTTTGAGAAGGGCCAGTGCACCTACAACTTCGAGGCCTCCAATCCGGGGCGCCTGCAGCAGCTCTTCGCCATTTATGAGGCTGAGGCCAGTGATCTGGTGGCGGCGGGCCTGCCGGCGCCGGCTCTCGATTTCGTGCTCAAGTGCAGCCACACCTTCAACCTGCTAGAGGCCCGCGGCGTGATCTCGGTGACCGAGCGTACCGCCACGATCGGGCGCATCCGCGCCCTGGCCCGGCAGGTGGCCGAGGCCTGGCTAGCGGAGCGGCGCTCTCTCGGCTTCCCGTTGCTGGAAGGGGAGAGGCGCGAGGCCTGGCTGGCCGCCGA
>BJHE01000020.1:0-36067 GCA_014191755.1 Cyanobium sp. | reverse complement strand
GTGCCGCTCGGACGCCAGGCCCCGGGCGGCTCGCGGGAACGCTGGAACATCCGCTTGCGATCCGCTGGCTTCCCTTCCCTGGACACGATCACCGGGTTGCCCAGCTCCGGCGGCCCCCCCGCCCGCGATGGCGGGAGGTGCAGAGCCCCTCAACTTTCAGGGCAGTTCACCGGCCCGGCTGAGGCCGATCCCGGGCTGGGCCCCCCTGCCGGTCCTGCTGGCACTGGCGGGCCTGCTGCTCCTGCTCGCCTTCCGCGCGGCTGCCCCTGATCCCGGCGACCCGCTGCGCCTGCTGGCAACACCCGATGCTCGCCTGACCGTGCGCCTGCATGGCCGCATCCAGGCCGATCTGCGTCCCGGAGCCGGCCCCTGCCGGGGTGTGCTTCAGCTTGAGGGTGAGCACAAAGGAGCCACCGCCCTGCGCTTCTCCAGTTGCCCCGCCCTCCAGGAGGGTTGGCGCCTGGAGGTGAATGGCCTGCTGCGGCGCCCCCGGCTGGCCCCCCATCCCCTGTTGGCCGGCGCTGCCGAGCGGCTTGCCCAGCGGGGCATTCACACCGAGCTGCGGGTGGATCAGGTGAGGGTTCTCGAGCGACCTGCCACCCCCGTGGCCGACCTGCGGCGCCGCATCGCTGAGCGTTTCCTGGCGGTGGCGGGGCCCGAGGTGGGCGGGCTGCTCGCGGCCCTGGTGTTGGGCAGTGCCGTGGTGCCTCTGCCGGAAGCGCTCAGCGCCGATTTTCGGGCGGCGGGTCTCTCCCATGCCCTGGCTGCCTCGGGCTTCCATCTCACGGTGCTGCTGGGCGCCGTGCTGGCCCTGGCCCGGCCCTTCGGCCGGAGCGTGCGGCTGCTCCTGGCGGCGGGGGCGATTGTGCTGTTCCTCCTGTTGGCGGGCCCCCAGGCCTCGGTGGTGCGGGCCGTGGTGAGCGGTTCGCTGGCCCTGCTGATCCTCGAGAGCGGGCGGCGGGGCCGGCCGATCGGGCTGCTGGGCCTCACGGTGGTGCTGATGCTGCTGCTCCAGCCCCTCTGGTGGGCCGACCTGGGCTTTCAGCTCTCGGTGGCGGCCACCGCCGGGTTGCTGGTGAGTGCGGCTCCGCTGGAGGGGTGGCTGGCCGGGCCGGATCCGGGCCGTTGGCGAAGGGTGCTGGCGGCGTCGGTGGCGGTTCCCCTGGCCGCTTCGCTCTGGACCCTTCCCCTGCAGCTGCTGCACTTTGGCGTGGTGCCCCTCTATGCGGTGCCTGCCAACCTGCTGGCCGAACCCTTCCTGACCCCCCTCACCCTGGGGGCGATGGCGATGGCTCTGGTGGCCCTGCTGCTACCGCCACTGCTGGCGCCGTTGGCCTGGCTGCTGGCGTGGCCCTCGCGGCTGCTGCTGTTGGTGGCTCACGGCTTCGCCGCCCTGCCGATGGCCCAGTGGCAGACCGGCAGGCCTCAGCCCTTGCTGGTGCTCCTCTTCACCCTGGCGCTGCTGGTGCTGCTGGTGCCGCCCCTGGCTCGCCGCTGGCGCTGGCTGGCCCTGGCGCTGCTGATGCTGGTGGGTGTGCTGCACACGGCGGCCCTGCGGGCCGATTCCCTGCTGCTGGTGCATCAGGGAGGTGGCGATCTGCTGGTGGCCCGCCATCAGGGTCGGGCCGCCCTGGTGGCCACTCGCGCCGATCCCTTTCTCTGTCAGCAGGCTCGCCGTCTGGCCCAGGGGCTGGGGGTGACACGCTTCGACTGGTTGCTGCTGCTCGATCCGGTGGCTCCCGCGGAACCGCTCTGTTGGAGTGAGCAGGCGGGTCTGAGCCTGCTGGGTGGCGATGCCACGGCTCCGCTGGCTGCCGGCCAGCGGCTGGCCAGTGAGGGTCTGGAGGCCCGGGCCCTGGCCATGGACAGCCAGTCCTTGGCGCTGGTGGTGGGGCGCCAGCGCTGGCTGTTGCTGCCGGATCGCCAGGCTCTGCGCTCGCTGGAGTCCCTGGCGGGGGAAGGATCCCCCCCAGGATCTCGCCAGGGGATCGGAGCACGCCATGTCGATCCGGATCCCGTTGGTCGGCCCGCAGGAGCTCAGGCGATCCGGGCCCAGGGGTCCGGGGTCTGGCTCGGTTTCGTCCCCCGCCATTCCGAGCGCCGCCTGCTGCGCCCTGATGGGATCCGCTCCGTCTGGATCAGCGGAGCGCCGCCCGCTTCCGGCTCGCCGCTTCCCGCTGGCTGGCGCGCCACAGGTGCCAGTGGTTCCCTGGCCCGGGCCGGGGGGTGATGGCTGCGTACGATGCCGGAGTGGTCGGGCCCTTACTCGCATGGCGGGTTGGCTGGATCGCCTGGAGAGGTGGCTGAGTGGTCGAAAGCGAACGACTCGAAATCGTTTGAAGGGAAACCTTCCGTGGGTTCGAATCCCACCCTCTCCGTTTTGACAGGATCCGAAGGTTGCACAGGATCCGAAGGAATTCGCGGATATCCGAAACCTTTTGCCCGCTGGAGCGTTCCTGCTTCTCCAGAGTGGGCCTAGGCATCCATCAGGAGGGCGAATCACCCATGGCGGAGTCAGCAGCCTCCACCCCTGGCCCCGAGCCGCTGGACCTGCCGGCCGGCGTGCACCAGCTGTGCGGCTGTGGCCGCAGCCAGCACGGCTGGTTCTGCGATGGCGCTCACCTCGGCAGCGGGCGCGTGTCCTATGAATTGCGGTTGAATCAGGCGGCCACGGTCCCGATGTGTCGCTGCGGTCGCTCCCGCCGCTATCCGCTCTGCGATGGCAGCCATGGCGCCGAGCCCGGCAGGCCCTGGTGGCGGCGATGGGGTTGACGGGTTCGATCTGCTGGCCGCCGACGATCCGGCCGCCCTGGCCCGCTTCTATGGCGCCCTGATGGAGGTTGAGCCGCAGCCGGGGCTGAGCCCCAGTCACTGGCGGCTGGCCTGGCCTGCTGGCGGCTGGCTGGAGCTGTATGGGCCATCGCGAATTCGGCCTCAACCTCGGCAGCTGGGGCGTCTAGGGCTGTGCCTGCAACGTCAGGCGCATGCAGCGGATGCAACAGGCTCCCTGGCGCTGCTCCAAGCCTGGATCGCCACGGCCCTCGACCTGGGTGCCAGCGCGGGGGATCTGCCGCGCCAGGAATCGTTTGGCGCCGAAGCCTGGCTGCTGGACCCGGAGGGCAACCGCCTGCTGCTGCTCGTGGTTCCTGCCTCGTGAAGCCCCCCTCGGCAGGCACCGCGGCTCAGCCCAGGCCACCACGGCTCAGCCCAGGCCGCCCAGCCGGATCAGCGCCCCCACCACCACAAAGGCGATCGCCAGAGCGGTGATGCTGCGGATGTGCCAGGCCAGGCCGCTCAGGTTGTCGTCTGTGAGGTTGGGGATCAGCCGCAGCCGGGCATGAACGGCCAGGGCCGCGGTGCTGGCGAGCAGCAGCAGCTTCACGCCAACCAGCATCCCGATCGGGTTGGCGGGGTTGAGCAGCCCTCGGAAGCCGGGCAGATAGATCCAGCTCATCCACAGGCCGGTGAGCACCTGGATGGCCAGGGCCGTCAGGCCCAGTGGCTCAAAGGTCTCCTCAAAGGCACGAATCTGGGCCCCACTGCGCTCTCGCAACGCCCTGGGCAGCACCCCCAGATCCAGCACCAGATGGCCGCCGGTCCACACCGTGGCGGCCAGGGCATGCACGATCACCAGCAGCGGAAACACGGACACGGCAGCTCCTGGCAACGGGTGGCAGGCCTCGATCGCCTTGAACACAAGACTCCCACTTGCCCTCAATCGCGTTGCCGTTGGGGGAATCAACCGCCAAGGAGGGATCCGCTCCGTGGAGTCCATGGCCGCCCATCGCACCGGCGGGCAGGGCCCGCACCGGTTGCGTTGTGGTCTCGTGCGTTGGGCTCAGGGGGGCTTTCGCATCGCCTCGCCATCACAGCGGCTGGCGGCTCAGCCAGCCCAGCATCAGCAGGCCCGAGGCGGCGATCCAGCTGCCGATCAGCCGAAGGCCCAGGGCCAGCCAGCGGGGATGGGGTGGGTCCAGCGCCATCAGCAGCAGGGCCGTGACCACCGCGATCGCCACCGCCTCCCCCAGCAGGGCCTGCAGGGCGCCGCCATGGCCGGCCAGGCTGGAGCCGGCCACCAGGCCGAACAAGAGGGACAGTGCCGCCGTGCCGCCGCGCAGGAAGCGCTTGCCCAGCCGCAGCGCCGGTTCCAGGGCCGCTAGCACCCCCACGGCGGTAACGAGGGCTGCACACAGGAGCGCCAGGTGCAGTTCTCTCCCCACCAGCAGGCCGCCCAATCCCCCCACCAGCCAACTGAGCGGCAGCACCAGGGCGAGCCGATCGCTCCAAGACCTGCCGTTTTGAACCGCCAGCAGCACCAGGGCCACCAGGAGCAGCAGGTCGAGGGGCTGAAGCATCAGCCGCGCCATGCCATCGCCCCACGGCCCCAGGCCGGTGGGCACCAGATGGGCCAGGGGCAGGCTTCCCAGGGCTGACCAGAGCGCTGCGGCGGTACCGGGTCCGCTCATGCGAGGGCCCGCTCCAGGAACCAAAGGCCCACCAGGGCCACCCCGGCGCCCGCCAGCCGCACCAAAGCCCGCCCACCCGGCCAGCGCCGCGCTTCCCCCAGCAGGATTCCCACCAGGTGCAGCAACCCCGTGGCGATCACGAAGGCCAGGCTGTAGAGCAGGGGATGGGCGCCGGCGGGCAGTTCGGCGCCGTGGGCGTGGCCATGGAACACCGCGAAGCTCGCCACGAGCAGTGCCGCCAGCCACAGCGGCGGCCTGAGCTCAAAGAGCACCATCAGCCCCATCACCAATCCGGAGAGGGCGATGCCCACCTCCACGCCGGGGAGCGGAACCCCCAGTAGGGCCAGCAGACCGCCCAGAGCCATCACCGGCGGGAAGGCCAGCGGCAGCAGCCAGAGGGCCGGAGGGCCCAGCACCGCGCCCCAGAGCCCCACGGCCACCATGGCCACCACGTGATCGAGGCCGGTGATCGGGTGGAGGAAGCCCGCCACAAGGCCGCCGCCGGGGTGGAGGTCGGCATGGGCCCAGGCGGCCGCGGGGGCCAGCACGGCGGCCACCAGGACCACCAGGGCCGGCGGCAGGGGGGAGTGGCGGCGCGGCACGGACCAGGAGCTAGGCCTCCAACATTGCCCCATTGTTCGGTGCTCCGGGAGATGGGGGCAGAGCCTGCTCAGCCCTCTGGGGCCTGGCCAGGGCGCCGGGCCGCGGCTGCTGCCGTACCCGTCAGGGCCTTTGGGCCAGCCGTTCGCTCGGCACCACCTCCATCCCGATCGGGGCCAGGGCGATCAGGGCCAGCTTGAGGTGCTGGATGCCGAAGGGTATCCCCACGATCGAGGCGAAGCAGGCCAGTGCTGAGCTCACATGGCCGATCGCCAGCCACCAACCGGCCACCAGGAACCAGATCACATTGCCGATGAGCCCCAGGGGACCGTGGGCCAGGTCGGGGCGACCGGTGAGATCGCGGCGGCTGATCGCCTCCTGGCCGAAGGGCCAGAAGGAGAAATTCGCGATTCGAAAGCAGGCACGAGCCCAGGGAAGTCCCACGATCGTGATCGCCGCCACCACCCCCGCCAGCCACCAGCCCAGACCCATCACGAATCCCCCCAGCACGAACCAGAGCACGTTCAGCAGGAAGCGGAGCATGGGGAACGGGAGGACCCGTGATCAACGCCAACCGCACCGTAAGAGGGCTGAAACACCTCCCCACCGGGGGGACAACCGAACGGCGGGGTTCAATCTGCCCAGGGCCGTCAGGATCAGGAGTGGAACAGCAGCACGAGGCCCGATTTAATCTGGTGGAATTCCCTTTCCTCCCGGCTGAGGTCGAGGCCCACCTCCAGTCCTTCCTTGAGGGCCATCTCATAGGGCGGCGCCGAGGGTGCGGCGCCGGCGCACCAGAGGGCCGCGATGCCCACCGGCGTGGCATGCCAGCTGAAACGCTCGGTGGTCCCGATCGTGGGCTCCTTGAGCGCATCTTCGAGGAGCTCTCGAATGGCCATCGCTGCCGGCATGCCCCCGCGCACTGGCCACAGTTTCATTCGCTGCTCCGGAAGCGAAAGTCACCTGAGAGCATTCGTGATGTAGCCCGGCCCCCTGTCCTGGGGGATCGCGACTTAGCCTGCCGACAGGCAAGGGACCGGCATGAGAGCGTTTCCCGGCCCGATCGCCCTGGTGCACGAGTGGTTCACCCCGCGCTCGGTCGGTGGCTCCGAAGCGGTGGTGCGGGAGCTGGATCGTCTGCTGGCGGAGTGGGGCCACAGCCCCCGCCTGTTTGCCCTGGTGGATGGCGAGAGTCGCCGCCCCGGCAGCTGGCTGGAGGGCCGCTCCATCACCACCAGCTTCATTCAGCGCCTTCCCTGGGGCATCAGCCACGTGCAGCAGTATTTGCCGCTGCTGCCCCTGGCGATCGAGCAGCTCGACCTGGCCGGCTACCCCCTAGTGGTGAGCAGCAGCCACCTGGTGGCTAAGGGGGTGCTCGTCGGCCCGGACCAGCTGCATGTGAGCTACGTTCACACCCCGGTGCGTTACGCCTGGGATCAGATGCACCCGTATCTCGAAGGTTCAGCCCTGGCGCGCGGCCCCCTCGGACCGCTGGTGCGGCTCCAGCTCCACCAGCTGCGGCAGTGGGATGCCCTCAGCGCCCAGCGGGTGGATGGGCTGGTGGCCAACTCCCGCTTCACGGCCCGGCGCATCCGTCGCTGCTGGCGCCGGCGGGCAGAGGTGGTGCATCCGCCCGTGGCGGTGGATCGCTTCCGCTGGAATCAGTCCCGCGATGCCACCTATGTGAGCCTCTGCCGCCTGGTTCCCAACAAACGGGTGGATGTGGTGGTGCAGGCCTTCAACCGCACCGGCCTGCCCCTGGTGGTGATCGGCGACGGCCCGGAGCGGCGGCGCCTGGAGGCGATGGCGGGTCCCACCATCCGCTTCCTGGGTCGCTGCGGCGATGCCGAGGCCAACGCCTGGCTGGAGCGTTGCCGGGCCTATGTGTACGCGGGTCTGGAGGATTTCGGTATCGCCCCTGTGGAGGCGATGGCGGCGGGTGCTCCGGTGATCGCCTACGGCGCCGGTGGCCTGCGGGATAGCGTGCGCTGCCTGCAGGAGGGGGAGTCCCACCCCACCGGCCTGCTGTTCCCGCAGCAGAGTGCTGCAAGCTTGGCGGCTGCATTGGAGCACTTTGAGTCCGCCGCCCTCTGGCGCCTGCTGCCGCCCGAGGGCCAGCGCCTGTGGGCGGAAAGCTTCGCCCCAGAGCGTTTCCGTGAGCGTATGGCCACCGTGCTGGAGCGTCACTGGCATCGCCATGGCGAGCGGCTGCGGCGCGAGGGTGCCGCCATCGCCACCGCCACTGGCGCGTCTGTGCCTCTGGGATGAGTGGCCCCGCCCGCTTGAGTCTCAGCGCGACGGATCCTTATATTCGTGGGCCGATAGGGTGCTCGATGCTTTCATCACTCGGGACTAGCGCGGGAACCCGATCGACCCGACCGGTGCGATCGCTCCGCATAGCTCCGATCGTTGATGCCGAGCACGATCTCATAACCGTTCAGGCTCTACGCGCTGATCAGCTGATTCAGCTTCAATCGAAGCGCTCCCGGGTGATCAAGCGCAGCGGCGACATCATCTTCTCCCTGGCCGTTCTCGGTCTGGGTTCGCCGGTGTTTCTCGCTCTGGCGCTGCTGGTGAAACTCACCTCCCGTGGGCCGGTGTTCTATGTGCAGCAGCGAGTGGGGCGGGATTATCACAGTTTCGGTTGCATCAAGTTCCGCACCATGCGGCGAGATGCGGATCGAATCCTGTCGCGGATTCTTTCGGAATCTCCCGACCTTCAAGAGGAATTCCGTAATGATTTCAAGCTCAAGAATGATCCTCGCATCACCCGTCTGGGTAAGTTTCTGCGTCGCTCCAGTCTCGATGAACTACCCCAGTTTGTAAACGTGCTGCGTGGCGACATGAGTGTGGTGGGTCCCCGTCCGATTGTGCGGCAGGAGCTGCCCCGCTATGGCAATCGCATGGAGGAGGTTCTCGCCGTTCGTCCAGGCCTCACCGGTCTTTGGCAGGTTTCCGGCCGCAACAATCTCAGTTATGAGCAACGGGTTGCCCTCGACCTCCACTACGCCAGCCAGCGCACCTTCGTTCTTGATCTTTCCATCATTGTGCGCACCCTGCGGGTGATCTTCGATCCCCGCGACCGCGGTGCCTACTGATGGTGCCTACTGATAAGGCCGTCCCCAAGGCGGACTCAGGGCCACCAGAGCCGCGCACACCAGCAGGCCCACCGCCAGCCAGCAGAGCTCCAGTCGGCGGCTAAGGCTCAGGATGCGTTCCACGCCCTCCCGGTCGGCACCTGCGCAGTCTGCGGCGAGCACCGGTTTGGCCTTCGCGATGCCTCCATAGTGGTTTACCCCCCCCAGGCGCACTCCGGCGGCCAGGGCATAGGCCGCCTGGGAGACCCCCGCATTCGGTGAGGGGTCTGGCGCCCCCTCTCGCAGAGCCCTGCGGAAGCTTCGCCAGCTCCCCACCAGGTCGGCACCGGCCAGCGGCGGCAGGCTCAGGGCCACCAGGCGGCAGGGCAACCAGGTGAGCAGATCGTCGAGCCGGGCGCCGGCGGTGCCCAGCCAGCGCAACCGGCCGCGGCGGTAACCCAGCATCGAATCGAGGGTGCTGGAGGCCTTGTAGGCCCAGGCCAGGCTGAGGGGCCCTGGGCCCCCAACCCCACCCACCACAGCCCCCACCAGCATCCAGAAGAGGGGGCCGAACAGCCCGTCCACCCCGTTCTCCGCCGCCGTTTCGGCTAGGGCCCGCAGGATGCCGTTCTCCTCCAGCCCCTCCACATCACGGCCCACGATCCAGGCCAGCCTGCGGCGGGCTTCCTCCAGCCGCCCGCTGCCATGTCCCTCGAGCGCCGTGAGCACGGCCTGCACCGCCTGCTCCAGGCTTCGTCCTGCCAGGGCGCTGCCGAGGCCGATCAGGAGCAGAGGGATGCCCAGGAGCGGCCAGCGGCGGGCCAGGGCTTCCAGGCAGGCTCCGGCCGCGGCACTGCCCCCCACCAGCACCAGGGTGATCAGGCCCCCGGCCAGGTGCAGCCGGCCGGCGTGATCCCCGGCCCAGCGTTCCGCCCCACTGCGCAGGCCCGCAATCACCGCTCCCATCACCTGCACCGGGTGGAGCAATCTGTGCGGGTCGCCCACCAGTCGATCGAGGCCACAGGCCACGGCCACCAGGAGCCAAAGACTGAGGGTGCCGGAGGCCATGCTCACCCGTCGGCACTCCGTCCATCCGGGCGACCCCGCACTTTCAGGGCCAATTGTTCGCAGTCCCCGCCCCTGTGGCGCATACCGGGCCGCTCGATAAGGGTGGGATTCAGGCTGCCTTCAGCCAGCTGAACATCGAGCGCAGGCCCTTGCCCACCTGTTCGATCGGGTGCTGGGCATCACGCTCGCGGATGCGGTTCATCTCCGGCTTGCCGGCGTCGCATTCGGCCACGAAGTTACGGGCGAAGGTGCCGTCCTGGATGTCGGTGAGGATACGCTTCATCTCCGCCTTGGTGTCGGCGGTGATCAGGCGCGGGCCGCTCACATAGTCGCCGTATTCGGCGGTGTTAGAGATTGAATCGCGCATCGCGGTGAGGCCGCCCTTCACCATCAGATCCACGATCAGCTTCACCTCGTGCAGGCACTCGAAATAGGCCAGCTCAGGCTGGTAACCCGCTTCCACCAGGGTCTCGAAGCCTGCCTTCACGAGTTCGCTCAGGCCGCCGCAGAGCACCGCCTGCTCGCCGAACAGGTCGGTTTCCGTTTCTTCCTTGAAGTTGGTTTCGAGGATGCCGGCGCGGGTGCCGCCGATCGCTTTGGCATAGGCCATCGTCAGGGCGCGGGCATTGCCGGAGGCGTCCTGCTCGACGGCGAACAGGCAGGGCACGCCCTGGCCGTTCTGGTATTCCCAGCGCACGGTGTGACCGGGACCCTTCGGGGCGATCATCACCACGTCCACATCGCTAGGGGGCTGGATCAAGCCGAAGCGGATGTTGAAGCCGTGGGCGAAGCTCAATACCTTGCCGGCGCTCAGGTGCGGCGCAATCTCGGCGTCGTAGACGGCCTTCTGGAACTCATCGGGCAGCAGCACCATGATCCAATCAGCCTTGGCGGCCGCATCGGCCACGCTCAGCACCTCGAGGCCGTCGGCCTGGGCCTTGGCGGCTGATCGGCTGCCCTCGTACAGGCCCACCACCACGTTCACTCCGCTGTCCTTGAGATTCAGCGCATGGGCATGGCCCTGGGAGCCGTAGCCGATGATCGCCACCGTCTTGCCGGCGAGAAGGGACTGGTCGGCGTCCTGGTCGTAAAACAGCTGGGCCATGGAGGCGTCGGGTCTCGGCTGAGCAGGAATCGAGCTTACGCAAGCGTCCGGCATGGCCCGGCTGCACACCACCGACACTCAGGTAATAGGCGGCGTGCGCGCGGGTCGACAGGCGCTACCGCTCCCCTCCCTACGGTTGGCATTGCCGCCTTCTGAGCCAAGGCCCACGAGCCCGCTGCCACCGTCACCACTCCCTCTGCAGCAGCCTTGTTCGAAGCTCACATGCAGGCGGAGCTCCATGCCGATCTTGAGGCCACCATGGCCACGATAGTGGACGATCCCCACCTGCTCAATCTGGCCTCCGGCACCGGTGGCGAGGGGGCTGCTGGGGTGCGTGAGTTCTACGCCACGAAGCTGATCGGGCAGTTCTTCCCGCCCGATGTGGAGTTCATCTCGATCTCGCGCACCATGGATCAGGAGCGGCTCGTGGATGAGCTGGTGATTCGCTTCACCCACAGCCAAGCGATAGGCCACCTGTTGCCCGGCGTGGCTCCGACAGGCTGGCGGGTGGAAGTGGCCTTGGTGGTGATCGTGGGGGTGAAGGAAGGAGAGGTGGCCTACGAGCACATCCATTGGGACCAGGCTTGACTGTTGATTCAGCTCGGACTGCTGGATCCAGCAGGGCTGCCGGTGGATTCCCACACGGCCGGCCGGCTGCTCGCCTTCACCGGCAAGGGCTGAGCCCCGCCGGGCCACCACTCAGAAACGATCGGTGTGGTCCTTAACAAACTCCTCCATCACCGCCTGATCACCGGCCAGCAGTCGGTTGCCGGCCGCGTAGAAGGCGTCGGCGGCTCCCTCAAAGGTGGTGAGTAACGGGGATATCAGGCTTCGCTGGGATGGGCGATCACCCGGTCGATCAGGCCGTAGTCCTTGGCCTCGGCGGCACTGAGGAAGTAGTCGCGGTCGGTGTCCTTGGCGATCTTCTCGAGCGGCTGGCCGGACATATCGGCCATCGACTGATTGAGCATGTCCTTCATGCGCAGGATCTCGCGAGCCTCGATCTCGATGTCGCTGGCCTGGCGCTGGCTGGTGCCGCCCAGGGGCTGGTGGATCATGATCCGGCTGTGGGGCAGGGCGAGACGCTTTCCCTTGGTGCCGGCGGCCAGCAGGAAGGCGCCCATGGAGGCGGCCAGGCCCACGCAGATCGTCACCACCTCCGATTTCACATATTGCATGGTGTCGTAGATGGCCAGCCCGGCGGTTACCGAACCGCCGGGGGAATTGATGTAGAGGTAAATCGGTTTGGAGTTGTCATCCGAATCGAGGTAGAGCATCTGGGCCACCAGGGCGTTGGCCATCCCGTCATTCACCTCTGAGCCGAGAAAGAGAATGCGCTCCACCGCCAGTCGGCTGTAGATGCTGATCCACTGCTCGTATTGGCTGCCGGGCAGGCGGTAGGGGACTTTGGGAACGCCGATGGGCATGGCTGATGGGGAGGAGTGGGGCCGTTGGTGGTTTGGGGGCCGGAGGGCCTGGGAACGTAAGGAGATGCCGGCCCCGGGGTGGGGCCAAGCAGGGCCTAGGGGCTCAGCCGATGCCGGCGGCCGTGGGCAGCGGCGTTGGCAGTTGTTTTTGGCTCGTGAGCACCCGGTCGATCAGGCCGTAGTCCTTGGCCTCCTCAGCGGTGAGGTAGGTCATGCGGTCGGAATCGCGGGACAGCTGCTCCACGCTCTTACCCGTGTTGTCAGAGAGCATCTCGAGCATGGTGTGCTTGTTGTGCAGCACCTCCTTGGCCCGGATCTGGATGTCGCTGGCCTGGCCGCGGGCGCCGCTGCGGGGCTGGTGCAGCACGATCGAGGCGTGGGGTAATGCGGCCCGCTGGCCCTTGGTGCCGGCGCTGAGGATCATGGCGGCAGTGCCCATAGCCTGGCCGATGCAGATGGTGTGCACCGGCGGTTTCACATAGCGCAGGGTGTCGCAGATGGCAAAGGCCTCGGTCTCAAAGCCGATCGCATCACCGGAATACCAGCTGGTGCCGGTGGAGTTGATGTAGAAGAAGATCGGTTTTTCGGGATTGTCGAATTCGAGGTAGAGCAGCTGGGCGATGATTAGTTCCGTCACATCAACGCCCATCTGACGTTTGGCGTCGTCGTCGGAGAATAGTGGCAGACCGAGATACACGATCCGCTCCTTGAGCAGCAGCGACTCCAGGTCCGGTGGTGGAGTGCGCATCACGGCGGAATCGCCGTAGTAGGGGGCCGACACCGTCATCTCTGGAATCATCCGTGCCGTCTCCGCTGGTCACCAGGGTGATGAAGCGAGCCTAGCCGGGGCCGGTGGGCTGCTGTCCGCCGTTGGCCACGGGTTTTCCGCCCTGCCGCCCGGCGGGCCTGTCGCAGCGGGCGAAGACCATCCGTCCCGTCGGGGTCTGCAGGGCTCCGGTCACGGTCACCGCCAGCCGGTCGCCGATGCGCTGGCGGGCGTCCTCCACCACCACCATGGTGCCGTCCTCCAGGTAGCCCACGCCCTGGTCGGCCTCCTTGCCCTCCCGCACGATCTTCAGCTGCAGGGCATCGCCCGGCTGAACCTCGGGCCGCAGGGCGATCACCAAGGCGCTGAGGTTCATCACCTTCAGCTCCTGCACCTGGGCCACTTGGGCCAGGTTGTAGTCGGCGGTGAGCAGGGTGCCGCCCGTGTCGGCCGTGAGCTTGAGCAGCTTGTCGTCGGCACCATTTCCCTCATAGCGGGTGCTATTCACCACCAGACGCCGCCCGTAGGTTTCGCGGAGCTCAGACAGCAGCTTCAGGCCGCGGCGGCCCTTGCCGCGCTTCTCGGCGTTGCTGGAATCCGCCAGGGCCTGCAGTTCATCAATCACGGCCTGGGCCACGATCACCTGGCCCTCCAGCAGCCCCGATTCCAGCAGGCCCCTGATCCGGCCATCGATGATCACGCTGGTGTCGAGGATCTTGGCGCTGGCTGGCAGCAGCACCCCATCGGCCACCAGCAGGGCTTCGGTGCTGGTGGGGTTGAAGAGCCGCAGCAATGTGCGGCCGTGCACCTCGGCCAGGTTGTAGCCCAGCACTCCGAAGAACACATTGCTGAGCACCGCCGCCAGGGGCTTCACCAGCACCACCTCCCAGGGCAGGGGCAGCAGCAGGATCGGAGCCAGCAGCAGGTTGGCCACCAGCAGCCCCAGGATCAGACCCACGGCCCGGCTCACCAGCAGATCGGTGGGCATGCTGCGCACCTGGGCCATCAGGCGCTTGCGCAGCTGCTGGAAAAAGAAGCCGGCCAGCAGCCCGAAGAAGGCCCCGAAGCCGGCGAGCACAGTGCGCAACCCTTCAAGGTTGCTTACCTGCTGCAGCAGGTTTTCCGGCAGCAGGTCCACCCCCAACCAGCCGGTGGCGGCGCCGGAGATCAGGAACAGCAGCAGGATGAGGGTGTCCACCATGGGTCCAAGGGGCCGATTTCGCGTGGCTGCCCATCACATCAGCAAGGCAGCATGCCCGATTCCGGGCGATTCAGCCGCAGGGGGTTACCCCCCGTGACCGAGAACCCTCACCAGTCCGCCCCCTCCACCGCGGCCCCATTGAGCCCGCCGCCCTACGAATCGCCGGAGATGCTCCTCCACGGCGGCTCCGGCCTGCCGCCGCTGCCGCCCCCAGGAGCCGCTGCAGCCCCGAGGGGCGCGGCTCACCTTCACCCTGCCGATGCGGCTGACCCTGCCGTATCCGTGGGTCGCCCTGCCCCTCCGCCGCTCCAGGCGCCCCCCCGCAGCGCCTACCTCCATATCCCCTTCTGCCACCGCCGCTGCTTCTACTGCGATTTCCCGGTGGTGCCCCTGGGGGATCGGGCCGACGGCGCCAGCGGACCAGGAGCGGCCTCGATCGCCGCCTACCTGGAGCTGCTGCATCGGGAGATCGCCTGTTCGCCCGCGGGGCCGCCCCTCTCCACCGTCTACCTGGGCGGCGGCACCCCCTCGATGCTCACCCCCGACCAGGTGGGGGGGCTGCTGGAGGCTCTGACGCGCCGTTTCGGCTTGGCCCCGGCCGCCGAGATCAGCCTGGAGATGGATCCGGCCAGCTTCGATCGGCCCCGATTGGCCGGCTACCTGGCCGCCGGTGTCAACCGGGTGAGCCTCGGCGGCCAGAGCTTTGATGACACCGTGCTGGCCAGCCTCGGCCGTCGCCACCGCTGCGCCGATCTGCTCGAGGCCGCCGGCTGGCTGGAGCGGGCCCGCCGGGCCGGTGAACTGCGCAGTTGGAGTCTTGATCTGATTCAGGGGGTGCCTCTGGTGGGCGGAGCTGCTCCCGGCGGAGCGCCGGTGGCCGGTTCCTCCTCTCCCCGACAGGAGGTGCTGCGCCACTGGCAATCGGACCTCGCCCAGGCCATCGCCGTGGGGCCTCCCCATCTCTCCCTTTATGACCTGATCGTGGAACCCGGCACGGTGTTTGAGCGTCTGCAGCGGCAGGGAGCGCTGCCCCTTCCGGATGACGACACCTCGGCAGACCTGATGGAGATCAGCCAGCGCCGCCTTGCCGCGGCGGGTTACGGCCACTACGAGGTGTCGAACTACGCCCTGCCCGGCCATGCCTCCCGCCACAACCGCGGCTACTGGAGTGGCGCCGGCTGGTGGGGTTTCGGGCTGGGTGCCACCGCGGCACCCTGGGGCGAGCGCCAGGCCAGGCCCCGCACCCGCCAGGCCTATGCCGACTGGCTGGCATCCGCCGCTCCCCCCCGGGGGGATGATCCGGTGGAGGCCGGCGAGGGGCCGGCGGGGGCTGGGGCGGCGCTCGGGACTGGGGCCAGCCCACCGTCCAGCAGCGGCATGCCGTTCGATGAGCGTTTGCTGGTGGGCCTCCGCCGCCGTGAGGGGGTGAACCTGGAGGCCCTCGCCGCCGCCTATCAGGTCAGGTGGGACGACCTAGCCGATCTGCGGGACCGGCTGCAGCCCTTCGAGCGCGAGCGACTGCTGTGCATCGAAGGACCCCGCTGGCGGCTGAGTGACCCGGAGGGCCTTGCCCTCAGCAATGGGGTGCTGCGGGAGTGCCTCGCGTGGTGGGAGCGCGCTGGCTGCCGATCCAGCCCCGCAGAGCCTCGATCGCCAGACCCCGTCCATCGATCAGGGGAGGCGAGAAGGGGGGCTGGCGGGGGGTGAGCCCCAGCAGGTCGGCGGTGACCCGCACCTGGCCGTCGCAGCCTTCGCCGGCGCCGATGCCGATCACGGGAATGGTGAGGAGGCTGGCGATGGTGGTCGCCACCGAGGCGGGCACGTGTTCGAGCACCAAGGCGAAGCAGCCGGCCGACTCGAGTTCCCGAGCTTGGCGCTGCAGCCGCTCCTGGGCCACCGGATCCTGGGCCTGGCGCCGATAGCCCAGCCGATGCACCGACTGCGGCGTAAGCCCCAGATGCCCCATCACCGGGATGCCGCTGCGCACCATCCGGTCGATCACAGCCAGGGTTTCCGGTTCGGCGCCCTCCAGTTTCACGGCCGCCGCCGGGGTTTCCTTCAGCACCCTGCCGGCGGCCGCCACGGCGTCGTTGGCGCCGCATTGGTAGCTGAGGAAGGGCAGATCGGCGATCAGCAGGGGGGGGTGGCTGCCAGCCGCCATCGCCAGACCACGGCCCACGGCCCGGCAGTGGTGCAGCATCTCCTCGAGCGTCACCGGCAGGGTGGTGGCGTGACCCAGCACCACCATCGCCAGGGAATCGCCCACGAGCACCGCATCGGCCCCCGCTTCGGCCACGATCGCCGCCGAGAGGGCATCCCAGGCGGTGAGCACGCTGATCGGCAGGCCGGCCTGCTTGCGCTGCAGCAGGTCATGCGGGCGCTGGGGCACGGCGGCGTAGCGGGCTGGAGAGTTTCCATCGTGGCAGCCGGCCGCTGGCTATCCCGGCAGCCGGCCTTGCTAAGTTGAATCCGACTCGGACCCACGCGGCCAGGACGCCCAAATCTGGTCAGGACCGGAAGGGAGCAGCCACACGGGATGCTCCGGGCAGGCGTGGACTCCGGGTCACCCCCTTCAGGGCACTGAGCATCTTGGGTCGCTCCAATCCTTGCCCAGGCCTTTCTTAGTGAGCTCCGAGTGAGCTTCTCGTGAGCCCTAGTAAGCTCCGCCGCCCGCAATGTGCGGCTCATCCACCGAGGCGGGCCTGGTTTGTACTTGGTGGTCGTCGTCGAGGACGACTGCTTCTACCCTCCGGGATGATGGTGGTTTGAGCCGATCGCGGGATTGGGGCTTATTCGGTCCTCGACTGGCGGTTGAGCAGGAAGGGTGGAATCTTCGCCCCACGCTCCTCGTTCACCGCAGCCTGGTAGGGGGCGGTGAAGGTGGTGGTCCGTTCGGGCCGGTAGCTGCCGCCGCTCTCGAAGCCCGTGGCGATCACGGTCACATGGATCTCACCCTCAAGGCTGTCATCCACCACGGCCCCAACGATGATGTTGGCGTCGGGATCCACCACGTCGTAGATCACCTCCGACGCGGTGGTCATGTCTTCGAGGGTCATGTCGCGGCCGCCGCTGATGTTGATCACGCAGCCCCGGGCCCCGTCGATTCGCGCCGATTCCAGCAGCGGGCTGGTCATGGCGGCCTGGGCGGCCTCCGTGGCCCGCGATCGGCCTGAACCCACGCCGATACCCAGCAGGGCGGTGCCGGCTTCGGCCATCACCGAGCGCACGTCGGCGAAGTCCACATTCACCAGGCCGGGCTTGGTGATGATGTCGGTGATGCCCTTCACACCCATCCGCAGCACGTCATCGGCGGCGCGGAAGGCTTCC
This sequence comes from Cyanobium sp., assembly GCA_014191755.1. Lineage (GTDB taxonomy): Bacteria > Cyanobacteriota > Cyanobacteriia > PCC-6307 > Cyanobiaceae > Cyanobium. Next base: position 19,030 of record BJHE01000020.1, on the reverse strand, counting down.
TGCAGAGGGGCACCGGCGATGGCCTCCCTCAGACGGTCGTTGGGGATCACGATCAGGGTGTCCACATGCTCGGCCAGCCGGGCGATGCCTTCCTCGGCTTGGCGCTGCCGTTTGCGACCCTCGAAGCCGAAGGGCTTGGTCACGATGCCCACGGTGAGGGCACCGCATTCCTTGGCCACCTCGGCCACGATCGGGGCGGCGCCGGTGCCGGTACCGCCGCCCATGCCGGCGGCAATGAACACCAGGTCGGCTCCTTCCAGGGATTGCAGCAGGTCGTTGCGGGATTCCTCGGCTGCCTTCTGGCCGATCATGGGATTTCCCCCAGCCCCGAGACCGCGAGTGAGCTTCTGACCCAGCTGGATGCGCTGCTGCGCCGCCGATTGCAACAGGGCCTGGGCATCCGTGTTGAGCACCCGATACCCCACCCCCTGAAGATCCGACTGGATCATGCGGTTCACGGCATTGCTGCCCCCTCCCCCCACACCGATCACCTCGATCCGGGCCGTTTGGCTGGGAACGATGCCATTGCTGCTCGGCACGGTCTGGCTCATCGCTGTGGTCTCCTGGGTTTGCGCCTGCGGGGGCAATGGATCGACGGCGCCGGGTCGGAAGGGGGCCAGTCTGTCTGTGGGACTGAACCGGCCTGGATTGACGGGCTCGGCGGTGGAACTCGGTGGGCTGGTGCCGTTGATCTGCGGCTGCATTATGTCGTTGGCTGGAACGGCCAAAGATTGGGGTTAAGCGTGCCCTGGAAGCGGCCTGGGCGCAACATCCTGTGTGGGTTGGCTCGCTGGGCTCCCTACTGGCCGCCGCGGGGGCGGACCGCGGTGGCCGGTCCGGGATCGGTCACGGGCTTGAAGCCAGTCAGGCTGAGTTCAGGCTGGTCGGGGTCGCTCAGGTCAACAATCTGGGGACGCCGACCGCGCAGATTGCCTGGCAGGGTGGCATTGAGGTGGGCCGCCACGGCGAGGCGACGTTCCAGTTGACCATCCGCAGGACCCAGCCGCACGGGCCCCAGATCCGTGGTGCTGAGCCACAGGCTGCCCTCGGGATCGAAGCGGATCTCCTGCAACTTGCCGCCGAATGCCGGTCTCTCCTGCAGCACCTTGGCCAGGGCCGGTCGATGGCGCTCATTCCAGCCCACCACGCGAAGCTCCTGGGTGCCTTCGAGCCGCACACCCAGGTTCTGCCGCAGACTGATCCAGTTGCCCAGCCGATCCACGTAGCCCTGCTCCAGACCGTCCTTGTTCCGCCGTTCGGCCCGGGCCACCGCCGAACGATCGATCAGTTCGACCCGCAGCCGCGGGGGAAGCATCAGGCGGCTCACCCGCACGTTCTCCACCGGCAGGGCCGTGGAGAGTGTCTGGATGATCTGGCGGGGCTGAAGGGCTAGCAGGGGCTGGGGGAAGCTCAGCCCGGCCGCCTGGATCACCTGGTCCCTGCTCACCAGCCGGCTGCCGCTCACCTCCACCTGGCTGGGGGAGCGAAGGGTCCAACCCTGGGTCAGGAGCCCATAGCCCAGCCCGCCGGCCATGGCGCTGAACACCACCAGTCGCCAGAGATTGAGCAGCCGATCAGCCCGGCGTTCCTGACGCAGCTGGCGTCGGCGTTCGGCACCGGGGCGCAGCGAGGAATCACTCATCGTTGAAAGTCCACGGTTCCTCGCTCAGAGCTCGCAGCGCGAGCGCGCCATCAGTTCATCGATCCAGCGGCGGGCTCGCTCAGCATCGGAGAAGGGCAGATCCTGCTGAAGTCCTCCTCCTACAAGCCGCAGCCGGCAGGCGCCCTGGCTCTCCGTGGTGAGCGGGGCCTCCCCCGAGCCGAGGGAGAGCAGCTCCACCAGCTCCAGCTGCTTGATCGGAAAGCTGCCGACCGGCTGGAAACTGCCGGCCTCGAAGGTGCTCCAGCTGAGCTCGCCATCGATCAGGCGGGCTGCCCCGCAGCCATCGAGCTTGGCCAATTCGGCACCCTCGGCCCAGTCGCGGAAGAGCTGCTGGCGCCGGCGCTCCAGCCAGCCAAGGCCGGTGAGCAGCACGAAGACCAGCAGCAATGGCAGCCAGAGAAGGCCTTGGGTCATGGCACTTGGTTCGGGGAGAGCGGGATCCCTCTGGATTCTCGCGCCCCCTGCACGAGGTCGTGCACCAGTTCCACAAGGGGCAACCCACTCGCCTCCCACAACATCGGGTACATGCTCTGGCTGGTGAAACCCGGCAGGGTGTTGATCTCATTGAGCCAGAGATCGCCGCTGCCCTGGTCGAAGAAGAAGTCAACCCGCGAGAGGCCGCTGGCTCCCACGGCCCGGCAGGCGGCGATCGCCATGACCTGGGCCCGCTCCGCCAATTCCGCCGGCACCTGGGCCGGAATCACGGTGTGGCTGAGCCCCTCGCTGTATTTGGTGGTGTAGTCGTACCAGTCGGCGTCAAAGCAGATCTCTCCCAGCACCGAGGCCCGCAGCTCCGTGGTGCCCAGCACCGCGCATTCCAGTTCGCGGGCGCTCACCCCCCGTTCCACCACCAGCCGGGGATCAAGGGCGGCTGCCTGCCGCAGACCCTCCAACAGGCCGGCCCGGTCGCTGGCCTTGCTGATGCCCACCGAGGAGCCCATGTTGGCCGGCTTCACGAAGCAGGGATAGCCGAGCTCGGCTTCCAGGCGGTCGAGCAGGGCGCCGCTGCCGTTGAGGTCGTCGGCGAGTTCGGAAGCCTCCACGCAGGCGTAGGCAACCTGGGGCAGGCCGGCCGCGGCGAAGGCGGCCTTCATGGCCTGTTTGTCCATTCCCACGGCGGAGCCCAGCACGCCGGATCCCACATAGGGCACTTGCATCAGGCTGAACAGCCCCTGGATGGTGCCGTCTTCGCCGTTTGGGCCATGCAGCACCGGAAACCACACCTCCACGGCCAGGGCCCCGTCGGGAAAACCGCGGAAGCCGCCCGGAGCCAGGGGATCGGGCAGGTCGGCCGGTTCGGCCGGCACCCCACGCTCCAGCACGGCCTCGGCCACCGCAGGCGGCCACCAGCGGCCCTGGCGGTCGATGTAGAAGCAGCTCAGCCGGTAGCGCTCAGCGTTGGCGCCCTGGCGCAGGGCCGCCACCACCGTGTTGGCCGAGCGGATCGACACCGCGTGTTCCCCGGAGGCTCCCCCGAACACCACCCCCACGTGGCAGGCGGATGGCGGCACGGGATCGCTGGGCATGGGGACATCGGGACGGTGCCAAACGTATCAGCCCATTTCCTGCGGGGCGAGGCCAGCGCGGCCCGCAGCTGCCCGGGAGGGCCCCTCAGGCGAGCGTGCCGCTGAGGGAAAAGGCACGCACCGTATCGATCCTCACCCGCACCAGCTCACCGGGTCGGTGGACAGGGCCCTCCGGCCGGGCCGCTGGGAAGAAGGTGAGCCGATTGTTGCGGGTGCGGCCCATGAGCTGGGTCGGATCCTTTGGATTCACCCCTTCAGCGAGCACCTCTTCCACCCTTCCCTGGTAGCGGCCGCTGCGATGGAGGGCCACCCGCTCCACCACGGCGTTGACTGCCTGGAGCCGCTCCACCTTCACCGCCTCCGGCACCTGGTTCGACCAGTCGGCGGCGGGGGTATTGGGGCGCGGTGAGTAGGCGGCGGTGTTCACATGATCGAAGCCGATCGCCTCGATCAGATCCAGGGTGCGGCGGAACTGGGCATCGCTCTCCCCTGGGAAGGCCACGATCACGTCGGCGCTGATCGCCGCATCTGGCATCCGCTGTCGGATGCGGTCGATGATGCGGCGGTAGCGGTCCACCGTGTAGCCCCGGGCCATGGCCCTGAGCACGTCGTCGTCGCCGCTCTGGAAGGGGATGTGGAAGTGCTCGCAGAGCTTGGAGAGGTCGGCGCAGGCGTCGATCAGGCGTTCGGTGAAGTAGCGGGGGTGGCTGGTGGCGAAGCGGATGCGGGCGATCCCGTCCACGTCGTGCACCGATGCCAGCAGGTCGGTGAAGGTGTGGGCGCGGCGGCCCTCCGGGGTGATGCCGGGCAGGTCGCGTCCATAGGCGTCGATGTTCTGGCCCAGCAGGGTGATCTCCCGAAAGCCGCGGGCCGCCAGGCCCTCCATTTCCAGCCGGATGGCCTGGGGCAGCCGGCTCTGTTCCCGCCCCCGCACGGCCGGCACCACGCAGTAGGTGCAGCGCTCATTGCAGCCGTAGATCACATTCACCCAGGCACACACAGCGCTGTCCCGGCGGGCCGTGGTGATGTCCTCGAGGATGGTGTGCTCCTCGGTGGCCACCACCTGCTGGCCGCTTTCCACCCGCTCCAGCAGGCTGGCGAGGCGGTTGGCGTGCTGGGGGCCCATCACCAGATCCAGTTCGGGCACCCGCCGCAGCAGCGCTTCCCCCTCCTGCTGGGCCACGCAGCCGGCCACCACCAGGGTGAGGTTGGGGTCGGCTCGTTTGCGCAGGGCCTGCCGACCCAGGTAGCTATAGACCTTCTGCTCCGCGTTGTCGCGGATGGTGCAGGTGTTGTAAAGCACCAGATCGGCGCTGTGTTCGTCGCTGCCGGGGGTGTAGCCCATGGCCTCGAGGATGCCCCCCATCCGCTCCGAGTCCGCCTTGTTCATCTGGCAGCCGAAGGTGGTGATCCAGTAGCTGCCGCGGAGTCGGGGCCTGCCCAGCGGGGGGCCTGGCTCCGCGGCCATCCCGTTGGCGCCGGCTGTCGGTTGGCCAGCGGGATGTTCAACCGCTGATTTGGAGTTGGAGAGGCTCATCAGTCCATCTTCCGACAGCATCCATCTCGCAGCATCCATCCCACAGAGTCCTGATCGCCGTGAGTTTGGCCAGCAGCTCTTCAGTGGCAGCGGAGTCGAGCACCCCGCGGGCATGCACCACCCGGATGCGGCGGCCCAGCTCCTCGAGGCTGCCGGCCTCGCTGGCGTCTCGCCAGCGGCGGGAGCGGCGGTGGCTGCCGGCGTAGCTGCGCCGGATCGTGTTGATCGCCTGAGGATTCTGACCTCCAGGCGGCCAAGGAGGCGAGCATGCAGCTCTTCAATCAAATTATGGATCGCCGTTGGCGTGAACTCGAGACTGGGAATTCGCAGGGCATCTTTACGTCGATCCCATGCCGACTTCAGGTTCCTGGCTGTAACGAGCCATGCCCTGGCTCAATCTTGTATCAGGTGGGCCGGCTCGGTCGCCGCACCTCGGCCGCCTGGGCGTACACCTTGGCCGGCACCGGCCGCAGATCCCACACCAGGCCAAGCTTCGCCAGAACCAGCAGGGTGAGATAAGTGATATCGATCTCCCACCAATAAATGCCCTGGCGGCAACTCGACTGGCAATGGTGATGGTTGTTGTGCCAGCCCTCTCCCAGGGTGATCAGCGCCAGCAGCAGGTTGTTGCGGCTGTCGTCCCCGGTGTCGAAGCGCTGACTGCCGAAGACGTGGGAGAGGGAATTGATCGTGTAGGTGCCGTGATACAGCAGCACCGTGGAGATGAAGAACCCCCACACCAGCATCTGCGCTCCCGAGGTGGGTCGGCCTGCCTCCGCCAGCACCCTGCCCAGGGCGAAGGTGGCGGTTCCCAGCAGGGCAGGACTGATCAGTGCCCAGCGATCGATGAACACCAATTCGGGAAAGCGGGCGTAATCGCGGATGCCTGCAAGGTTGTCGCGGCGGTTGCCGGGGTGGAGAAACCAGCCCATGTGCGACCAGAGGAAGCCGTAATGCCGAGGCGAGTGGGGATCCTGTTCGGTGTCCGAGTTGGCGTGATGGTGACGATGGGTGGCGGCCCACCAGAGGGGGCCGAGCTGGGCCGAGGAGGTGGCGAGCACGGCCAGCAGAAATTGGAACAGGCGGCCGGTGCGGAAGCTGCGGTGCGCGAAATAGCGGTGGTAGGCGGCTGTGACGCCGAACATGCGGATCGCATAGGAGGCCAGGCACACCAGCAGGGCATCGCCACTCACCCCGGTCCAGAAGGCGCCCAGGCAGGCCAGATGCATCATCCCAATCGGAATGCTGGCCAGGATCCAGCCCTGGGTGATCTCCGGTTTCACCGGCGGATCCACGGCGCTGGCTCCGGCTTGGAAGGGCTCGGCAACCGTCTGATGGCCGCGTTTCCCGGGATCGTCTGCCCTCCAGCTGTTGATCGTGCCGGCTGCCTCGCTGCTGCGCAGAGGCTTGCGCAGAGGCTTGGGAAGGATCGTCAACGGCCGGATAGCTCGAATGCGCAGCAACTTAAGTCAGAACTTCACAGAACCTCAGGATCCCGATCCGGCCCGGTCGATTCCCGGGACCCCTCCGACGAGAGGCCACGGCGGCGGTGCATCTGCGGCCGGTTGTGCCAGCTTGAGGCCATGGAACTGCGTCTGTTGCCCTTTCCCCTCACCAAGGCCGTGCCCCTGGCGATCAGCCGCGGCACCACTGCCGCCGTGGAGCACCTGCTGGTGGAGGTGGAGCAGGACGGCCTGACCGGGATCGGTGAGACCGGTGGCTTCGACACCGGACACCGTGAGTTCACCACCGCTGCCATCGCTGCCGAACTTCAGGCCCTGGCCCCCCGTCTGCGGGACCTCGCCCCCCAGCCCCTGCAGGCCCTGGAGCCGCTGCTGGCATCGCTTTCGCCGCCGGCCCGCTGCGGCCTGGATCTGGCCCTGCACGACTGGTGGGGCAAGCGGCTCGGGGTTCCCTTGCATCGCCTCTGGGGTCTGGATCCGCAGCTGGGGGTTCCCACCAGCGTGACCCTCGGCTTGGGGTCTGTTGAGGCGGTGCTGGCGCGGCTGCAGCGGTGGTGGACCCAGCTACCGGCCACCCGCATCAAGCTGAAACTCGGCAGTCCGGAGGGGCTCGACCATGACCGGGCCCTGGTTGAGGCGGTTGCCGAAGCCCTCGATCGTCAGCAGCAAATCGGTGGGCCCGCCGCCGAGCTGCAGGTGGATGCCAACGGCGGCTGGGACTTGGAGGGAGCCCGCGCCATGGTGGGCTGGCTCGCCGACCATCAGGTGGCGCTGGTGGAGCAGCCCCTGCCTCCGATCGAGGATCCGGAGGCCGATTCCGCCGCCTTTGCAGCCCTGGAGCTCGATTGTCCGATCGCGCTGGTGGCCGATGAGAGTTGTTGGACCCTGGCCGATGTGGTGCGGCTGGCGCCTTATGTGGATGGGGTGAACATCAAGCTGCTCAAGAGCGGCGGGCTCGCTGAGGCCCTGCTGATGGCCCAGGCGGCACGCAGGTTGGGGTTGGAGGTGATGCTCGGCTGTTATTCCGACAGCGCCCTGCTCAACGGCGCCGCCGCCCAGCTGCTCCCCCTGGTGCGCTGGCCCGATCTGGACAGCCACCTCAATCTGGTGGACGATCCCTTCGCGGGCCCGACGCTCGAGGCCGATCGCCTTCACCCCGGGGTCAGCCCCGGCCTGGGGGTGGCGCTCACCACGGAGCTGGCCGGAAACGCCACGGCGCGGGCTGATCGCTCCGGTGGCGAGGGCCCGTGGCCCCTTCCCGGGGCGTGATGCTCAGCCCCGATACCCCCGTGGTGCTCCTTCAGCACCATGGCCTCGACAACCTTGGCGGCAAGACCGGCCTGGCCCTGCTCCGCTACCGCCGGGGGCCGGTGGTGGCGGTGATCGATCCCGGCCATGCGGGGGAGGATCTGGAGCGGCTCACGGGCATCCGGCGGGCCGTGCCGGTGGTGGGCTCGATGCGGGAGGCCCTGCCGCTGGTGCCTGCCGCCGCCCTCGCCGATCCCATCCCGGCCACGGCCCCAGGGGGCGCCCCCGGGGCCGTGGCCGTGGTGGGATTAGCCCCTTCCGGTGGCCGCCTGCCCACCGAACTCCATGCCGATCTGGTGGTGGGGCTGGAGGCGGGACTGTCGGTGGCCAGTGGCCTCCATAGCCGCCTGGGCGATGATCCCCAGTTGGCGGCCCTGCTGCGGCCAGGCCGCTGGATCTGGGACCTGCGCCGCGAACCCGACGACCTGGTGGTGGGATCGGCCCGGGCGGCAGCCCTGGCGCCACGACGCCTGCTGGCGGTGGGTTCCGACATGTCGGTGGGGAAGATGAGCGCCTGCCTTGAGCTGCAGGCGGCGGCGCTGCGGGCCGGTCTCGATGCCCGTTTCGTGGCCACGGGCCAGGCCGGGATCTTGATCGCCGGAGGTGGGCTGGCCCTCGATGCGGTGCGGGTTGATTACGCCGCCGGGGCGGTGGAGCAGGCGGTGCTGCGCGCGGCCGAGGGGGCCGGCCCCGATGCCCTGGTGCTGGTGGAGGGGCAGGGCTCCATTTGCCACCCAGGCTCCACCGCCACCCTGCCGCTGCTGCGGGGCAGCCAGCCCACCGACCTGCTGCTCGTGCACCGCGCCGGCCAGACCACGATCCGCAACCAGCCCCAGATCCCCCTGCCGCCGATCGAGCGGCTGATCGCTGCCCTGGAGGCGCTGGCCGCCCTGGCTCGCCCGGACGCGGCCTCGGCCCCACCGGCCCGGGTGGTGGCGATCGCCCTCAACACCGGCCATCTGGCGGCCGAACAGGCGCAGGCCGCCCTGGAGGAGATGGCCGCCCTTACGGGTCTGCCCTGTCACGATCCGGTGCGGGTTGGGGGTGAGTCCCTGCTGGCCGACCTGCGGCAGGGCTGGGCCGTCGCCGCGGGCTGAGGCCCGCGCTACCGGCCGCGCTGTCGCCGCCCTCCCGGTTCGAACCAGCCGGGGCGCGGCGCCAACAAAAAACCACCCCGTGGACGAACCAGGGGTGGGGTGTTGTGGCAACAGGGCGAGCGAGGGGAATCGAACCCCCGTATGGCGGCACCACAAGCCGCTGCCTTAACCGCTTGGCGACGCTCGCCGCAGGAATTCACTTTATCACCGGGGCTTTCGGAATCATCGGGGCATTCAGGCGGGAGCCCGGGCCCAGGAGGGGCCGCGGACCCGATCGGGGCTGCTCCGATGCGGCCTGGAGATACCCTCTCCAGGGCTTGTCCCCCGTGGGCGGGTGATCTCTGCCATCCTGAACGCCGCCAGCTGAATCGCGCCGTGACTGCCCGCGCCATGACAGCCCGCGCCATGACAGCCCGCGCCACAACAGCCCGCTCCCGGCTCCTGCGGCGCTCTTCGATGCGCCCCGATTGTTCGCCCCATCACCTCCGGGTCACCGATTCCGTTCGCGTTCACCGGCCCGTTCTGTCCTCGACAGCGCTCCCGCACCCTTCCACGCTGGGCGCCGTGGGTATCCGTTCGCTTTTAGGACTTGCCGCCGCCGCCGCCCTGGGCCTGGGTCTGGCTGCCACCAATCCCGGTGAGGAGGAGTTCGAGCGTTTTGCCGCCGACCAGATCACCCATGCGGCTGAGCAGGAGCTTTGCCATGAGGGAGGCCTGCCGATGCTGGCCCGCCTGATCGTGCACGACTGTCCCCGCCTGATCGCCGCCCAGCATGACCTGCTCGGCCGGCTGGCCATGGCGGCCACCAGGCGCCGCAACTTCGGCCTGCTCAGCCTCTACCGCACCGATCTGGGGGGTCAGCAACTCCTCCCCGACTGGTCGATCCCCCGCTACAGCTCCATCACCTTGGCCGCTGCCGGTCGCTTCTTCATCCTGCGCAGCAACCAGGTCGCCGCGGAGCCCAGCGTTCGATGAACCGGCTCGGGCCGCTACGGATCCCTCGTTCTCTGCTCGACCCCGTGGCCTGCCTGCCGCCGGCCGATCGGGAGGGCTTGGCCACGGTGCAGATCGAGCATGTCGAGGGCAGGATCACGGCCCTCCATCCCGTGGAGCTGCCTGCCTCGCGGCAGCTGCCCCTGGCCCTCACGCCGCCGGTCGATCCCCACGTGCACCTCGACAAGGCCTTCAGCGGTGCCTCGTTTCCCAATGCTTCCGGCACCATGGCTGGAGCCCTGGAGGCCAATCTGCGGGAACTGGGCCAACGCCGCGGCGAGCAGGTGCTGCAGCGAGCCGGCCTGGCGCTGGAGCGAGCCTGGCGCCATGGCCTGCGGGCGCTCCGCAGCCATGTCGACAGCCAGGCCCCGGCGACCCTGGAGGTCTGGGAGGCGCTGCAGCAGCTCCGGGCGCGCTGGGCCGGCCGGGTGGATCTGCAGCTGGTGGCCCTGGCGCCGCTGGGGTATTGGCGCACGGCCGATGGGCACCTCCTGGCCCGAAGGGTGGCGTGCGATGGGGGCCTGCTGGGCAGCGTGGTGGGGATCCCCTTCTCGCCACTGGCCTGGGATGCGGTGGGTCTGGAGGCCCTGCTGACGCAGGCCGAGACCCTGGGCTGCGGCCTCGATCTTCACATCGATGAACACGATGCCGCCCCCGCTCCCGGGGTGCGCGCGCTGGTGCGGTTGCTGGAGCGGCGCGGCGGCTGCCGGGTGCCGATCACCTGCAGCCACGCCAGCAGCCTGGCCCTGCTGGCGGCGCCGGCCCTGGCCCGATGGGCCGACCGCCTGGCCGCCGCCGGGGTGGCGGTGGTGGCCTTGCCATTCACCAATCTCTGGCTGCTCGGCAAGCGGGAGGGAACCACACCACTGGTGCGCCCCCAGGCCCCGATCCAGCAGTTGCAGGCCGCCGGCGTGCGGGTGGCTATGGGCAGCGACAACGTGCAGGATCCCTGGTATCCAGGCGGCGATTTCGATCCGGTGGAGCTGCTGCGGCTGGCGCCCTTGCTGAGCCACCAGCTGCCGTGGCGGCGACGGGGGCTGGCGCCGTTCACCAGCGAGGCCTCGCGGCTGCTGGATCTCCCCTGGGATGGGGTGCTGCGGGAGGGGGCTCCGGCCGATCTGCTGGTGCTGGGGGCTTCAAGCTGGGGGGATCTAATGGCGCGTCCCCCCCAGCGACGGGTGCTGCGCGCCGGCCGCTGGCTGCCCCCTCCCGAGCAGGAGGCTGCTTCGGCGTTGCTGGCGGGCCTGGAGGTCCCGGTCGCGTCAGGCTGAGGCCAGTCACGTCAGGCTGAGGGAAGCGAATCGCACCCGTTCCCCTCCGTTTCCTCTCCTCACCCCTACCGCTCCTGCGCATCCGCCCGCCGCTCATGCCCGATCTCGCCCTGCCACCGCTGCCCCAGCCTCCCGCCGAGGCCACGATCGCGGCCCTCGCCGCCGAGCTGGAGGCGGTTGAGCCGGGCCTGGTGCTGCATCGCTCGATCGAGGAGCGCACGCGCCTCTCCCGGGATTTTCACGACTACTCGCCGGTGCTCACCCCCCTGCTGGCGGGGAAGATTGCCCAGCTGGCCGTTGTTGCCAGCACGGTGGAGCAGGTGATGGCGGTGGCGGCGGCCTGCGCCCGCCATGGCGTGCCGCTCACGCTGCGGGGGGCCGGCACCGGCAACTACGGCCAATGCGTGCCCCTGGCCGGGGGCGTGGTGCTCGATCTCACCGGCCTCAACCGGGTGCGGCGGATTGATCCGTCCAGCGGCGTGTTGGAGGCGGAGGCGGGCTGCCGCCTGGCTGAACTCGATGCCGCCCTCGCCCCCCACGGCCGGGCGCTGCGGATGGCACCCAGCACCTGGCGTAGCGCCAGCCTGGGCGGCTTCATTGCCGGTGGATCGGGGGGCATCGGTTCGGTGCGCTGGGGCTTCCTGCGCGATCCCGGCAACCTCCTGGCCCTGGAGGTGGTCACGGTGGAACCCCAGCCGCGGCTGCTGACGCTGGAGGGCGGAGCCGCCCAGCCGCTCAACCACGCCTACGGCACCAATGGCATCCTCACGGCGGTCACGGTGGCCACCGCTCCTGCCGTGGCCTGGCAGCAGGTGGTGGTGGATTTCCCCGACTGGTGGGCTGCCCTTGAGGTGGCCCGCACCCTCCCCGGCACCGCCCTGGAGCTCGACGACCTCACCCTGCTGCAGGCGCCTCTGGCGGCGGGGATGCCCTGGACTCAGGGCTGCCCGGCGCCTGCCGCCGGCCAGCACCGGCTGCTGCTGCTGGTCGCCCCCGACACCCTGTCGCTGCTGCCGGCCTGGCTGGCGGAACGGGGCGGCACGGTGATCTGGCAGCAGCCGCAGGGCTCCAGCCGTGGGGGCACGCTGCGGGAACTCACCTGGAACCACACCACCCTGCACTGGCGGGCCCGTCACAAGGGCTGGACCTATCTGCAGCTGGCGCTGCCGGTGCCCGAGCGTCCGCTGCTGGAGGCGGTGGCCGAGCGCTGGGGGGAGAGAGTTCTGTGGCACCTCGAAGGCGTGCGGCAGGGGGGCAGCGCCCGGCTGTCGGCCCTGCCGGTGGTGCAGCTGGGCAATGCTGCGGAGCTAGCCGAACTGATCAACTTCTGCCGCGATCACGGCGCCGGCAGCGCCGATCCCCACGTGCTCAGCGTGGAGGATGGCAGTTCCGGTGTGGTGGATCCCAACCAGGTGGCGGCGAAGACGGCCCATGATCCGGCCGGTCTGCTCAACCCCGGCAAGCTGCGGGGCTGGGTAGGGAAAGCTTGATTCGACTGGGGTGAGAGTTTGCGTTGAGCGTTCTTGCTGATCGCGATAGCGACCAAGGGGGCTAACCCAGGTGGTGGCGGCACAGGGGTGGCTGTTTCCCGGAAACGCCTGCGGGGCATGTTTGCCCCCGTGGCGATGGCTTTCAATGAAGGATCACATGCTGCCGATGTTATCCGCAGGCCGCTTTGGCAGCCGGAAAGGCTTGCTACGAGCCGATTAAAACCAAATCAATCGCCATAATGTTCCTAGGCTTCGATCGGGGCGCCGTGGTCTTTTCAAGTCCAATCGTATTAGCGACTGATGCCATGAACAGCCAACTGCTGCGCCCCGTCTACTGTTTCGGTGCAGGCCTGCTGTTGTGTTCAAGTATTGGGGTTTTTTCCCAGGCTGCCGCGAAAGAGGCCTCGATCGCCACTGATGGGCCAGTTTTTTTGGCCCAGGCCAGTGAAAAGAGCGGCAGCCCTTCTCCAGCAGAGGTTCAGGAGTGGTTGCGGCAGGTGGAGGCACTCGGCAAGCAAGGTCAGTATCAGGAGGCGGCCCTGATTCAGGAAAAGCTTCTCGCCTGGATGGAACAACACGTGGGGCCCGATCACCCCACTACCGCCACCAGCCTCAACAACCTGGCGGCATTATATGTTAATCAGGGGGTTTATACAAAGGCCGAGCCCCTTTATCGCCGCGCCCTTGCGATCAAGGAGAAGGCGCTGGGGCACGATCACGTCTCTACCGCTGCTACCATCAATAACCTCGCATTCCTTTACTACAATCAAGGTAGTTATGCCAAGGCTGAACCCCTTTTCAGTCGCGCTCTAGCGATCAGGGAGAAGGCACTGGGGCCCGATCACTCCGATACCGCTCAAAGTCTCAATAATCTCGCGGCGCTGTACGACAGCCAGGGCGCCTACGCCAAGGCCGAGCCCCTCTACCGACGCGCCCTGGCGATCAGAGAGAAGGCACTGGGGCCCGATCACCCCGCCACTGCCAGCAGCTTCAACAACCTTGCGGCGCTGTACGACAGCCAGGGCGCTTACGCCAAGGCCGAGCCCCTCTACATCCGCGCCCTGGCGATCAACGAGAAGGCGCTGGGGCCCTATCACCCTGATACAGCAAACAGCCTCAACAACCTCGCACTTCTGTACGACAACAAAGGCTCCTACGCCAAGGCCGAGGCGCTCTACCGCCGGGCCCTGGCAATCAGGGAGAAGGCGCTGGGTCCCGATCACCCCGCCACCGCCACCAGCCTCAACAACCTCGCGCTCCTGTATGACAGCCAGGGCGCCTACGCCAAGGCCGAGCCCTTCTACCGCCGCGCCCTGGCGATCAACGAGAAGGCGTTGGGGCCCGATCACCCCGCCACCGCCACCAGTCTCAACAACCTCGCGTTCCTGTACGACAACCAGGGTGCCTACGCCAAGGCCGAGGACCTCTACCGCCGGGCCCTGGCGATCAGGGAGCAGGGGCTTGGGCTCGATCACCCCGAAACCGCAAACAGCCTCAACAATCTCGCGGCGCTATACCGTAGCCAGGGTGCCTACGCCAAGGCCGAGCCCTTGTACCTCCGCTCCCTGGCGATCCGGGAGAAGGTGCTGGGGCCCGATCACCCCGATACCGCTACAAGCCTCAATAATCTAGCGGAGCTTTACAATAAACAGGGCGCCAACGCCAAGGCCGAGCCTCTCGTCCGCCGCGCCCTGGCGATCCGGGAGAAGGCGCTGGGGCCCGATCACCCCGATACAGCAAACAGCCTCAACATCCTTGCGGGGCTTCTTGAAAGCCAAGGTCTTTACGCCAAGGCCGAGCCCCTCTACCTTCGCGCCCTGGCGATCAGGGAGAAGGCGCTGGGTCCCTATCACCCTGAAACCGCTCTCAGCCTTAATAACCTCGCGGTGCTGTTCCATAGCCAGGGTGACTACGTCAAGGCCGAGAGGTTGTACAACCGCGCCCTGGCGATCAGCGAGAAAGCCCGGGGGGTCGATCACCCCGATACCGCGACCAGCCTCGGCAGCCTCGCGGTGCTTTATGAGAGCCAGGGCGCGTATGCCAAGGCCGAGCCCCTATTCCGCCGTGGCATCGGCATCCAGAGCCTCTTCCTCCAGGGCCAGCTTCCGCTGCTACCCCAGGCCGCCCGCCTGGCACAGGTGCAGGCTCTTGGAGCCGCCTGGGAAGCATCCTTCTCCGGTGCGGATCGATCAGCCAGCGCTGCCGATCTGGCCCTCTTCTCCCGGTTGAACCGCTACGGCCTGCTTCTGGAGATCGAACAACGGCAGGCTCAGCTGGGGCGGGCGCCTGGTGCCCCACGGAAGCTCGGCGAGGAGATCACCGCCCTCACGACCAAACTCGCCGATGCGGCAACCCCTGCAGCCCAGCGCCAGCAGCTGGGAAAGCGCAAAGAAGAGCTTGAGCGGGAGCTCTACCGCCTGCTCCCTTCCTTGAAACCGCAGCTGGTGGAACCCGCCCAGGTGGCCCGCGTCCTGCCGGCCAGCAGTGTGCTGGTGGAATTCCAGCGCTTCCGGCCGTTCGATGGGCGCCAGAAGCCTGGCCAGCAGTGGGGTGCCCCTCGCTACCTCGCCCTGGTGCTCAGCCCATCTGGCACCACCCGAGCCGTGGATCTGGGTCCCGCCGACGGCATCGATCCCCTCATCGCCCAGGCCCTGGCCGTTTCCCAGACCAGCGGCGGAGATCCCACGGACCTCTGGAAGCAGGTCAACAGCAAGGTTTTCCCTGCCCCCTTGCTGCAGTTGCTGGCCGGCTCCAACCAGTGGATCCTTGCCCCGGATGGGGAACTGAGCCGGATTCCCTTCGCGGCCTTGCCCTCGCCACGGGATCCTCAGCGCCGGCTCACCAACAGCGTGGCCGTGCGCCTGATCAGCAGCGGCCGCAGCCTTCTACCCCAAAACACCGCCAGCAACAACGCACCCACCCGGCCGCTGGTGCTGGCCGATCCGGATTTCGGTCCGGCGCCTGCCAACAGCAGCGGCTGGCAGCGCCTTCCGGCCACCGCCAAGGAAGGAGAGACGATCAGCAAGCTGCTGCAGGCAAAGCTCTATGAGCAAGCCGCCGCCACCACCTCCGTGCTCACCAACGCCAAGGGCCCTGCTCTGGTGCATGTCGCCAGCCATGGCTACTACTCCAACGCCTCAGACACCCCACCACCAGCAGCTGCGGCACCACCGGCTAGCGGCATGCGCAGCGTCATCGCGGGCCTTCCCGCCAGCCGGGAAGACGCCATGCTCAATAGCGGCATCGTGCTGGCCGGCGCTAACCGCAGCCTGCGGCCTGATCGCGCCCCAGCTGCTCCCACAGCAGGCAGCAAAACCTCTACCGATGACGGCTATCTCACCGCCAAGGAAGCCGCCCAACTTCAGCTCGGGGGCACCCAGCTGGTGGTGCTGTCGGCCTGTGACAC
Organism: Cyanobium sp.; assembly: GCA_014191755.1. GTDB lineage: Bacteria > Cyanobacteriota > Cyanobacteriia > PCC-6307 > Cyanobiaceae > Cyanobium. The sequence continues at coordinate 3,276 of BJHE01000020.1, read as the reverse complement.
CGCCGCCGGGGAACAGCAAAGCGGCGAGGGCTTGTTCGGCCTCCAAAGGGCTCTCAGCGTGGCCGGTGCCCGCACCACCCTGCTCTCGCTTTGGAAAGTGGATGATGCAGCCACCGCCTATTTCATGCAGCGCTATTACACGCTCCTCCAACAGGGCAAGGGGAGAATGGAGGCCCTGCTGGCCGTGCAGCAGGAGTTCCGCACTGATCCCCCGAGAAAGGAATGGAGCGACTACCGGTTCTGGGCCGCCTGGCAGCTCGTTGGTGATTCAGGGCCCATCCCAGGAGTTTGAAATCAGCAATGAATATTGATGACAACGCATGACAGCGATTTCAGCACTTTGAAGTGGTGGCTATGGCCTACCATTCAGATACGGCACTCACACGCAATCCGAATGTCACAGGAGGATGGTCTCGCCCCTTGTCCTGCGTCTGGCGGATGGGCTGGTCCTACAGCGAACAGGCAGACACGGTCAATCCGTTGCTGTGTCAGCATGCTGCTGGGGCGGCCGGTAAAGCTGGCTGTGAACCGGTTGCAACCAAATCAATCGCCACAATGATTCAATGCTTCGATCGGGGCGCCGTGGTCTTTTTCAAATTCAATCTGATCAGCTACTGATGCCATGAACACACCACTGCTGCGCCCCATCTACGTTCTCGGTACAGGCCTGCTGTTGTGCACAAGTATTGGGGTTCTTCCCCACGCCCACGCTGCCGCGAAAGGGGCCTCGATCGCCACAGATGGGCCAGTTTTACTGGCCCAGGCCAGCGGAACGCGCAACAACCCTGTTCCACCAGAAGTGCTCGAATGGCAGCGGCAGGTGATCACCCTCTATCTGAAAAGCAACTATCAGGAGGCGGTTCGGATTCAGGAAAAAGTACTCGGCTGGACTGAACAAAATCTAGGGCCCGAGCACCCCGCTACCGCCGGCAGCCTCAACAGCCTCGCGGGGCTGTACGACAGCCAGGGCGCCTACGCCAAGGCCGAGCCCCTCTACCTTCGCGCCCTGGCGATCAGGAAGAAGGCGCTGGGGCCCGACCACCCAGATACCGCCCGCAGCCTCAACAACCTCGCGGTGCTGTATCGAAACCAGGGTGCCTACGCCAAGGCCGAGCCCCTCTACCTTCGCGCCCTGGCGATCAGGAAGAAGGCGCTGGGGCCCGATCACCCAGATACCGCCGCAAGCCTTAACAACCTCGCGCTGCTGTACTACAGCCAGGGCGCGTACGCCAAGGCCGAGCCCCTTTACCTTCGCGCCCTGGCGATCACGGAGAAGGCGCTGGGGCCCGATCACCCCGATACCGCCCAAAGCCTCAACAACCTCGCGGCGCTGTATCGAAAGCAGGGCGCGTACGCCAAGGCCGAGCCCCTCTACATCCGCGCCCTGGCGATCAAGGAGAAGGCGCTGGGGCCCGATCACCCCGATACCGCCACCAGCCTCAACAACCTGGCGGGGCTGTACGACAGCCAGGGCGCCTACGCCAAGGCCGAGCCCCTCTACCTTCGCGCCTTGGCAATCAGGGAGAAGGCGCTGGGGCCCGATCACCCCGATACCGCGGCAAGCCTTAACAACCTCGCGCTGCTGTACTACAGCCAGAGCGCGTACGCCAAGGCCGAGCCCCTTTACCTTCGCGCCCTAAAGCTCTTAGAGAAGGCGCTGGGGCCCGATCACCCCGATACCGCCTTAAGCCTAAACAACCTCGCGGTGCTGAACGACAGCCAGGGCGCCTACGCCAAGGCCGAGCCCCTCTACCTTCGCGCCCTGGCGATCAGGGAGAAGGCGCTGGGGCCCGATCACCCCGATACCGCCCGCAGCCTCAACAACCTCGCGGTGCTGTATCGAAACCAGGGTGCCTACGCCAAGGCCGAGCCCCTCTACCTTCGCGCCCTGGCGATCAACAAGAAGGCGCTGGGGCCCGATCACCCCGATACCGCCCAAAGCCTCAACAATCTCGCGGCGCTGTATCGAAACCAGGGCGCCTACGCCAAGGCCGAGCCCCTTTACCTTCGCGCCCTGGCGATCAGGGAGAAGGCGCTGGGGCCCGATCACCCAGATACCGCCGCAAGCCTTAACAACCTCGCGCTGCTTTACGACAGCCAGGGCGCCTACGCCAAGGCCGAGCCCCTTTACCTTCGCGCCCTGGCGATCAAGGAGAAGGCGCTGGGGCCCGATCACCCCGATACCGCCACCAGCCTCAACAACCTCGCACTTCTTTACGACAACCAAGGCGCCTACGCCAAGGCCGAGCCCCTCTACCTTCGCGCCTTGGCAATCAGGGAGAAGGCGCTGGGGCCCGAGCACCCCGATACCGCCCAAAGCCTCAACAATCTCGCGGGTCTGTACGACAGCCAGGGCGCTTATGCCATGGCCGAGCTCCAATTCCGCCGTGGCATCGGCATCCAGAGCCTCTTCCTCCAGGGCCAGCTTCCGCTGCTACCCCAGGCCGCACGCCAGGCCCAGGCGCAGGCTCTCGATGCCAGCTGGGAATTCGCTTTCTCCGGTGCAGAGCGTTCAGCCAGCGCTGCCGATCTGGCCCTCTTCTCCCGGTTGAACCGCTACGGCCTGCTGCTGGAGATCGAACAACGGCAGGCTCAGCTGGGGCGGGCGCCCGGTGCCCCACGGAAGCTCGGCGAGGAGATCGCCGCCCTCACGACCAGACTCGCTGATGCGGCAACCCCTGCAGCCCAGCGCCAGCAGCTGGGAAAGCGCAAAGAAGAGCTTGAGCGGCAGTTGTACCGCCTGCTCCCTTCCTTGAAACCGCAGCTGGTAGAACCCGCCCAAGTGGCCCGCGTCCTGCCTGCAGGCGCAGCATTGGTGGAATTCCAGCGCTACAAACCTTTCGATGGGCGCCAGAAGCTAGGAAATCAGTGGGGTGCCCCCCGCTACCTCGCCCTGGTGCTCAGCCCATCTGGCACCACCCGAGCCGTGGATCTGGGCCCCGCGTCGGCCATTGATCCACTCATCGCCCAGGCCCTGGCCGTGTCGCAGGCCAGCGGCGGAGATCCCACCGACCTCTGGCGGAAGGTGAACGGCAAGGTTTTCCCCGCCCCCTTATTGCAGTTGCTGGCCGGTGCCAACCAGTGGATCCTTGCCCCGGATGGGGAACTGAGCCGGATTCCCTTCGCGGCCTTGCCTTCGCCACGGGATCCGCAGCGACGTCTCACCGATAGCGTGGCCGTGCGCCTGATCAGCAGCGGCCGCACGCTTCTGCCCCTGAGCACATCGAATACCAATGCCTCCACCAAGCCGCTGGTGGTTGCGGATCCAGACTTCGG
>BJHE01000019.1 GCA_014191755.1 Cyanobium sp. | reverse complement strand
CCTACATGAAAGACTAAGCCGGCCTTAAAAGAGGCTCGATCTTTCTCCTGTCTTGAAAGGCCCCAGCGGTGCGGGGCTTGTCCAACATCGGATAGATCGTGGCTTCGCACGATCTATCCATGCCGTTGGCGAAATAGGTGCCAGTGCATGCCCAGTTTTTTTTGTTGGCGGACCTGACCTAAAGTTCGTGGTATGAAGTCGCTTCTTCTCTCATCGGCGCGAACGGCTTCCACCCTGGGATGGCTGCTCTCCTTGCCGCGTTGCCCAGAGGTGATCCTTGATCAGCTGGCCCCACCTGGTTCGCTGGTGTGCTCCGTTTCACTTTCACCGCGCAGATCAGCCCCGCTTGTTTGGGTTGGAGCGCTCAAGTGATTCTCAGGATTCCCCGACGTTACGGGTACGTCCGCGGTGGTGACGCTGGTGAGAGCCTCGTTGCCGTGATCATTGCCAGCCTTCGGTGCGGCTGCGAGGGCTGGTTTCGCAATCTGCCGCTGGGGTTTGTTTTCTTCGGACAGCATTCCCCACAAGACCAGCACGCTTCTGATGCGATCCTCATCAAGATTACCGGTGTAGGTTTCCATCAGCATGCCATTGAGATCGGAGGGAATCTCTAGATCTCCATCCTTCACAAAACAGACCCGCCTGGTTTTGCGGAACAGGGCGGTGAGAAAGCCCGCCTCGAAGATCACGTTCTGGCGCGGTCGCAGCCTGGGTTGCTCGCCGTATTGGTACAACCGGCCCTCATCGTCTGGCGTCAGCAGGATGAAGCCCGCCATGCAGCTGTTGATCTGGTCCTCGATGGTGCTGAGCAAATCACCGCCGGTGCGGGCCTTGGCCTGAATCACCACAGAGCCGATGCCCTTCTCCTTGAGGAACTTCACAAGTTCATCACGAATCGTTGCCTTGCGACCATGCACGATGAACACCTGCTTGTAATCCACCAGCTTGCGCGGTGAACACAGGAGCATCGCTTCAAGGGTCTTCACCGCCAATCGCATCTTTAGGCGATCCTCATCGGTGAATTCCGAAGCATAGGTTTGTTTTTTGTTTTCCTCGGCGCATGTTTTGGTATTCCCTATGCTTTTTTTGGTATTTTGAAAGGCCGCAACTCCAAAGGGTTCACCGCCGTTATCGGAGAGTATGATCGGCACACAGTAGATAGGTCCGATATCGGTGGTGGTTTTTTCTTTGCCAGTGGGATCAGTGGAAAATTTGAAACTGTGATGCTTTTCGGCGAGCGGGGCGTATTCTGGCGCCCGCTTGCGGAAGGCCATCGCGGCGATGCCATCATTGATCGGCAGCTGCCGGTTATCCTTCCGATTCCGCAGTTCCTCCAGACTGTTTACATCATCATCATCCCTCCAGACCAGCAGGGTGTTCATCTCCTTGCTGGAGCCGTTCTGGTCCGCTGCGAGAACCAAGATCGCGCCGGTTTCGCAGAGGGGGCTGCGCTTGATGATGATCTCAAGGAAATAGCGGATTACCAGCGCCGCCCTGCGATTGCGGGCCATGCATACGAAATCGTGTAAAAATTCGTAGAACGACTCCTGCTTGTCTGCCTGGATCGTGTTAGTGCTGTTCGGGTCGGCCATGGGAGCCATCAATAAAAACTAAACTATTCTCACTTTAGCCCTGCTCAGCCATCGCCTGTGCTCTACCGCTAGTTTACAGCCAATCTGACGTTCTCTTCCCCCTCCAGCGCCTTACCAGTTCTCACATACCAGCACGCTGTCCACGATCTCGCCTCCCAGCACCTGACTCTTTACTCGCACAATCATATTCAGTTTAGCTGTGCTGCCCATCTCCCCCAGCTGGCCCAACACCTAACTCCACGAGCAGCTCCCTGCTCTGCCTCCAAAGGCTCCCACTCACTCCACCAGCCGCCGGAAGGTCTTCTTGCCGAGCTGCAGCACCTTGCCGGCCAGCTCCTGCGTGCCGCTGAATTCCTGGTTGGGGTCGCTGAGCTTTTCACCATCGAGCTTCACGCCTCCCCCCTGGATCTGGCGGCGCGCCTCGCTGCTGCTGCTGCACACACCCACGGCTGCCAGGAGATAAAAGGCCTTCGCCGGAAAGCTCACGGTCGCCAGCGACGCCTCGGGCACCTCCGCCGCCGCGGCCCCCGTACCGGCGGCACCCGCCACCAGGCTGCCCGCATCGGCCTGGGCCGCCGCGGCCGCCGCCACGCCATGGCGGGCCGCCGTGATCGCGAGCGCCATCTCCTTCTGGCGCTCGCGCGGGTTGGCTGGCAACGCCGCCAGATCGAGATCGGTGAGCAGGTTGAGGTAGTCGTTTACCACCGCATCGGGAACCTTCTCGAGCTTCGAATACATCGAGAGTGCATCCTCCGCCAGTCCCACGGTGTTGCCCAGGCTCTTGCTCATCTTCTGCACCCCATCGAGCCCCGGCAGAATCGGTAGCAGCAGGCCAAATTGGGGCCGCAGGCCGTGGTGACGTTGCAGATCGCGGCCCATGGCCACATTGAACTTCTGGTCGGTGCCGCCGAGTTCCAGATCGGCCTCGATCGCCACCGAGTCGTAGCCCTGCAGCAGCGGATAGAGGAATTCGTGCAGGGAGATCGGCGTGCCGGAGCCATAGCGATTCGCGAAATCCTCCTTGGCCAGCATCTGACCCACCGTGCTGGTGCCGAGCAGGTCGATCACCGCCGGCAGGTCCATCCCCGCCAGCCATTCGCTGTTGCGCCGCACCTCCAAGCGCCCCGGCGTCTCGAAATCCAGCAGCGCCCGCGCCGGATCCTGCCCCAGCCCCAGCTGCACCAGATAGGTGTCGGCGTTCGCCTCCACCTCGGCGGCGCCCAGTTGCACCCGGGTGGCGCTCTTGCCGGTGGGATCGCCGATTCGGGCGGTGAAGTCGCCGATGATCAGCACCGCCGTGTGCCCCGCATCCTGAAAGGCCCGCAACTTGCGGAACAGGATCGAGTGGCCCAGGTGGATGTCGGAGCCGGTGGGGTCGATGCCCAGCTTCACCCGCAGTGGCCTTCCCTGGGATTCAGCCTCGGCCAGGCGGGCGGCAAGGGTCTGATCCGGATCGCCGGCGGCGGCTGGATCACCGGCAGCAGGGAACAGATCGGCCAGGCCGCGGCTCAACCAGGTAGGCAGGGTGACATTCCTGACCGATGCCGCGGCGGCAGGGGATCGCTGCTGATCAACCATGGAGGACCGGGGGCCGAGGAGCGCTGCGTGGCCAGATCGTAAACAGGTGCTCCCGAATGAATCGGAGCCCCTTCGTCTGGGGACAGGCAAGCGTCATCGGGGGGCCTGTTTGAAGGTTGAAGCGAACGATCAAGGGATGGCGTGCCCTTCGGCGCCTTGGCCTGGTCAAAACGCTGGCCCAGCTCCGATCCTGAGCACCGTCACCACGATCGTGAGCCGCAACGAGCGTCGGCTGCTGCGGCCGCCAGGTGGACGACCAAGCTCCGGGGTCGCCTGCCCCCCAACCCTCAGCCCTCCTTCTCCAGCTGGCCCCTCATCCGCTCCAGGGTCTGGTGCATCTGCTGGAACATCGTTTCGGGCGTCATGCCGAACTGGCCCAGTTGGGTGCGCAGCTGCTCCACCGTGAGCTTGGCCTGGAAATCCTCCGAGAGCTCGAAGCGCTTCATGAACACCCGATAGCGATCCATCATTTCCTCCATCCGCTCGATATAGAGCTTCTTGCCCTCACGGTCGAACTTGCCGTACTCACTGCCGAGCTGCATCAGCTGCTGATAGTCGCCGAACAGCCGCCTGGCTTCGTCCTGAACGATTTCGGAGTCGAAGAAGGCCATGGGCAGGCAGTGGCGGGACGCGGGGGTTGGCGTGGTTCTGATTCTGCTGAGCGGCATCGGGCTGGGCGAGTGCGGATCCACGCACGTGGGGGGATGCAAGGCAGATGCAAGGCAGATGCAAGGCAGGTGCAAGGCTCCGTTTGGTAGCGGTCGCAGCGTCCTTTTCTGCGTGCCTTAACCAACTTGTCCGACCCCCTCGGCGGACCTTGTGGACTTCACTCCCTTTCTGTCCCAGCTTCTTAGCGACCACGCTCTGGCAGCCAACCAGCTGGCCAAGGTGAGCCAGGTGTATTGCCTCGGCAGCCGTCTATTGCTAAGCGCAGTGGTGCGGGCCGCGCCCCGGCCGGAGGGAATCCTGGGGGCCGTGACCACGGCGGAGGAAGGGTTGGCCAAGGTGGTGCGCCATCAGCCGGATCTGCTGGTGGTGAGCGAAGGCCTGGAACGGGGCTGTGGCGTGGAGCTGACCCTGCGGGTGAAACGCGACCATCCCCGCACCCGCGTGCTGCTGCTGGTGTCCCGGAACGCCAGCCGCAGTCGGGCACGGGAGGCGATTGCGGCCGGCTGTGACGGCGTGCTGCGGGATGCGGGGCTGGGGGCCGGCGGTGAACTGGCCGCGATCCGCACCATCTGCCATGGCGGCCAGGTGATCGACCGCAGCCTCGAAAACCTCTGGCGGCAGCCGGTGGAGACGGTCCCCCGCCTCAGCCAGCGGGAGAAGCAGGTGATGGCGGACGTGGCCCGGGGCTACAACAACCAAGAGATCGCCCGGCACCTGATCCTCAGCGCCGACACGGTGAAGACCCACGTGAGCCGGGTGCTGGTGAAGCTCTCGGCCCGGGACCGCACCCATGCCACCGTGCGCGCCCTGGAACTGGGCCTGATGGAGTGGCCCGCCAACGGCAATCACCGCTAGCTTCAGGCGCAATGTGTCTGGAAGCCAGGCGGTGATGGCCAGGCGCCACTGGTTGGATCCCCTGGCCCGAAGGCTGTTGATCGCCAGCGGCCAGATCAAGCCGCCCGCCGCCGGTGCCGATGGGACCGGCTCCGGTACGGCCGGCTCCGCTGGCGCGGGGGCCGGCGCCGACGCGGCGGGCTCCGGCGGGGCCTCCGCGGCCGAAGCCCGCCACAACGAAGCCCTCCACAACGACAGCGTGGAGCGCGACCTCCTGGCCCTGCGGCTGGCCCAGAACCCGGCCCTCGCGCTGCGCACTGCCACGGAGGTGCGCCATGCCGCCGCCCTCGGCTGGAGCCTGGATGTGAACCGGGCCACCGCTGCCGACTGGGGGCGGCTACCAGGCTGCGGCCGCGAGCAGGTGGACCTGCTGTTGCGGCTCCAGAAGGGAGGGGTGCAACTCAGCGGTCCGGAGGATCTGAGAGCGGTGCTGGAGCTTGATGCCGCCCTTCTGGCGAGCTGGCTGCCCCTGCTCAGCTTTCGCTGGTATGGCGAGCCACCGGCTCCGGCCGGACCGGTGCCGGTGGCCGTGAACCTGGCAAGCGCCCGAGACCTGGCCGCCCTGCCGGAGCTCACGGCGGAGCGCTGCGCCCGGCTGCTGCGGGAGCGGGCCCGCGGATCGTTCCGCGATCTGGCCGATCTACGGGACCGGCTTGGCCTCCCTCCCGCCGTGGTGGAGCGGTGGATCGCCCGGGTGTCGTTTGAACCGGGGCGGCCCGGCCCCGACCTGCCGCTCAGCCCCCCGCCGGCACCCCCTGGACCGGCGGCACCCCGTTCATCGGCTCCCAAACCGCCAACAACCGGACCAGCAGCTCCCGGACCAGCGCCCTCGGGTCCAGCACCTTCGGGTCCATCTGTGGCGAAGGGAGGGGCGGGCCCCAGCCTTCCGCCCGGACGCCGTGATGCCAGCCGGCGCCTCCGATGAGGGACACCATCGGCGGAGCTCGCCAGGGGGAACTCTTCCGCACCGATGCCGGCGGGGCCGGGGCCGGCGGGGCCGGGGCCGCGCCCCTTCCCCCTCCCCTGCTGCGGGAGCAGGTGCTGGCCTGGCAGGGCCGGGTGGCGGCCCACCAGGGTCCGCTCTTCCGCCGCGAGGCCGGCGGAGCAGCACCGGCCCAGGGGGTGCTCTTCGAGCCGCAGCCCGCCGGGGTCGAAGCCGCCGCCCGCTCCTTGGATCCGCTTCAGCTCGAGGCCCAGGGCCTCGCCTTCTGGCGCTGGCCCAGCCCGCCCCAGCGGGGGGCCGCGATCTATCTGGTGCTGGATCGCCCCGCCCAGCTCGAGGAGCCCCTGCTCCTCTACGTGGGGGAAACGGGTCGGGCCGACCAACGCTGGAAGGGCGACCACGACTGCAAGAGCTACCTGGCCGCCTATGGCGAACTCCTCGCTAAGGCCGATCTGGCGCCCCGGCTCGGTATCCGCTTCTGGGGCGATGTGCCCGCCGACCTGCGGCCGCGCCGCGCCCTGGAGCAGGCCCTGATCCGCCACTGGCTGCCGCCCTTCAACAAAGAAACCCGGAATCGCTGGGCTACCCCCTTCACCGCCGATCCCGGCTGAGGAACCACGCTGGCTACGATCACGGGTCAGCTCGCCCGACGCCTCGCGCATGGAGTTCCGCTGCCTCACCGCCTCCCTGGCCGATCCAGGAGCCCTGTTGGAGGTCTGGGAGGGTGACACCCTGGCGGTGGGCCTATTCAGCGATCCAGACCATCCGGCCCGCACCCAGGTTGAGAGCCTGGTGGGTGCCGGCCTGAGCGAGCTGCTCGAGCGGCGCCGCTTCAAGGGCAAGCCCGGCGAATCGGTGAGCCTGCAGCGTCTCGAGGCCCGGCCCGGCACGGTGATCTTGGTGGGTTTGGGAGAACCGGCCGGCTTCGATGGCAACGCCCTACGAACGGCCACTGCCAGCATCGCCCGCGCCGCTGCGGCCGCCGGCAGCCGCTCCCTGGCGCTGGCCCTGCCCGTGGAGGGCCTCGAACCCGGCACGGCCACCGCCGCCATGGCCGAGGCGGTGCGGTTGTCGCTGTATGCCGATCACCGTTTCCGCAGCGAACCGGATCCCCAGTCGGTGCCCGAGCTGGTGACCCTGCTGGGGCTACCGGAGGGCAGCGAGGCCGCCCTCCGCTCCATCGATGGGCTCTGCGCCGGCGTGGAGTTGGCCCGCCAGCTGGTGGCCGCTCCCCCCAACGTGGCCACCCCCGCCGCCCTGGCGGATGCCGCCGCCAGCATCGCCGCCGATTACGGCCTCGAGCTGAAGGTGCTCGAGCGCAGCGACTGCGAGGCCCTGGGCATGGGCGCTTACCTGGCGGTGGCCCAGGGCTCCGACCTGCCACCCAAGTTCATCCACCTCACCTACCGCCCGGCCGCAGAGACGCGCCGCCGGGTGGCCTTGGTGGGCAAGGGGCTCACCTTCGACTCGGGCGGGTACAACCTCAAGGTGGCCGGCTCCCAGATCGAGATGATGAAGTACGACATGGGGGGGAGCGCCGCCGTGCTGGGGGCCATGCGCGCCATCGCCCAGATCCGGCCGGAGGGCGTGGAGGTGCACGCGATCGTGGCCAGCTGCGAGAACATGATCAGCGGCGGCGCCATGCACCCCGGCGCCATCCTCACCGCCTCGAACGGCAAGACGATCGAGATCAACAACACCGACGCCGAGGGCCGCCTCACCCTCGCCGATGCCCTGGTGTACGCCAGCAAGCTGGAACCGGACGCGATCGTGGACCTGGCCACCCTCACCGGCGCCTGCGTGATCGCCCTGGGTGAGGAGATCGCCGGGCTGTGGTCGTGCAGTGACGGCCTGGCGGAAGCCCTGCTGGCCGCTGGCCGGGCCGGAGGGGAGAGCTACTGGCGCATGCCCCTGCGGAGCTCCTACAAAGAGGGCCTCAAGAGTGCCTTCGCCGATCTCAAGAACACCGGCCCCCGCCCCGGCGGCTCGATCACCGCAGCCCTGTTTCTGCAGGACTTCGTGCCCAAGGACCTCCCCTGGGCTCACCTGGACATCGCCGGCACCGTGTGGAGCGACAAAGGCCGGGGCCTCGATCCGGCTGGAGCCACCGGCTTCGGGGTGCGCACCCTGGTGAACTGGATCAGGGCTGGCTCAGCCGCTTGAACCTTAGGTTGGAAAGATCAGCCGATTCCTGCCGATGCCCGCCCGCAAGATCCGCTGGTATGTGAAGGCACAACTTGGGGTGCTTCTCCTACCGGCGGGTCTGTGCTTTTTCGCGGAGGCGGCTATCCGCAAGGGCATCCTCACCTGGCGATCCCTGGCTACCGCATCAACAGAACAGCTTCCCACGGTGCCTGATGCGGGGCCCTGGTTCTGGTATGGCATCCTCGGCCTGATTCTGATCAACGCCGGCGTGGGGCTGATGGTGGAGAGCGGTCTGCGCAGGGGCTACCCCGACAACGGCTGATCGAGCCAGCCAGCGTCGCGCCCTCAGGCCGCGAGGCTGGCGGATGCCTGGTGGGCCCCGGAGCCGCTCAAGGCGCAACCGGGAGATTCCAGCTCATGGATCTGCCAGTGGACCCGCTCACCGCAGTGGGGAAGCAGGAGGTCTAGGTGATCGGCGGCCTGCTGGGTGGTGGCGTAGGGACCGATATGGCGGGTGTGCAGACCGTCACGAATGGTCAGCAGATACATCCACACACAACGCTTTGAATTTGCTCATGTTAATCCGCCCAGACCGAGCTGGTTCGCGCAAAATCAATGGGTGAGCTGAGATTCTGCTGCAATTCAGCAACTCATTTCTTCAGGATTGCCTCGGTTTGTGGCCCGCTCCGCCGGCGATTCCCTGAGCTGCGCGGGATTCCTCGGGAGCGACCTCAGGGGGCCGCCGCAATCGCTGGGGCAGCAGGGAGGGATGCCAAGGCTGCCCGGGTCTCGGAGGGTCCGGGGGAGGGTCTGGCGGCTGGGGCCGGCCCGGGCCGGCGGGTGTTGGCGGCAGCCGAGCCCTCCGGCGAAAGGGACGCCGATCCGGCAGGTGCTCCGCTGCCGCTGCCGGAGGTGGTCGCTGGGGCGGAAGCCGCGGCGGGAATCGTGGCCTGGCTGGCATTGCGCCAGCGCTCACCCCGCCGGGCCTGGACTCCCCACACCGCATCGAGGCGCTGGTCGCGGCGGCAGGCCCAGCGGTAATAGCGGTAGCGGAGGCCGTTGCGGCGGGCGTAGTTCTGGTGATAGACCTCAGCGGGCCAGAAGCGGGTGAGGGCCCGCACGCCCACCTTCAGGGAGGAGGCAGGCTTGCCCAGTTCGCGGGCGGCCGCCACCAGGCTGTTGCGCGCCTCCACCGCCTGGGTGGCGCTGGTGGTGAAGATCATCGGGCGGTAGGAATCGCCGCGGTCACAGAACTGGCCGCCGCCGTCGAAGGGATCGATGTTGCGCCAGTACGCCCGCAGCAGGGCCTCGTAGCGGAGTTTGGTGTTGTCGAAGCGCACCCGCACGCTCTCCTGGTAGCCCGTGCCGCCAGCGGACACCTCCTGATAGGTGGGATTGGGCTGCTTGCCGCCGCTGTAGCCGCTCTCCACATCCAGCACTCCGGGAAGATCCTCGAGATCGTGCTCCAGGCACCAGAAGCAGCCACCGGCCAGCACGGCCTCCTCGGTAGCCGCCAGGGCCGGTGCCCACGGGGTGAGCAGCAGGGCCACCGCGATCAGCAGGCCCAGCAGCGCAGCCGGGGACCAAGGCCGGTAACCGGACCTGGGCGCCGCGGGGCGCAGCGCTCCGGGCCCGGCTGGGCTTGGCACCTCTGGAAGCCCAAGGGCGTGCTGCAAGGACTCTTGCGGCCCCGCCGGATGGCGATCCGCGGAGCCCCCACCCCCTCTAGAGGAGGACGGGGGCCCGGACACGGCCTCGATGACGGGAATCCTGCTCATAGGGATGGGGCGGCCTGCTGAATTTGGTCCAGGATGGCGGAGGCGGCGCGCCGGGTGACGCCGGGCTCGCCCAGAGCATCCCGCAGCCGCCCATAACCCTCCAACATCGCCCGGCGTTCCAGACTGTTGACGTCTAGCAAGGGCTCCAATGCCGCCACGATCCCCTCACAATTGAAGGCCTCCTGAAGCAGCTCGGGCACTAAGCGTTCGGCCAGCACCAAGTTCACCGGGGAGATGTGGGACACGTTGAAGCGCAGCAGGTGGCGGGCCACCAGTGCGGTGGGTCGGCTGACCCGGTATCCCGTGACCTGGGGCACCCCCCTCAGAGCCAGCTCAAGATTGGCCGTGCCGGACTTGGTGACGGCCACATCGGCGGCGGCACAGAGATCGGGCTTGAGGGCATCGGCCTGGCGGGCCGGAATCACCCGGGCCCGCAGGCCGGCGGCGGCGACCGCCCGGTCCAGGATCGGTTCGAAGCCCTCCAGGCCCGCCGGCACAAGCACCTCGAGGCTGGGCCGGCGGCGCTGGAGCTCAGCCGCCGCCGCCACCATCGCCGGCAGCAGGTAGCGCAGTTCCTGCGGGCGGGAGGCGGGCAGGAGCAGGAGCACCGGGGCCGTAGCGGCCAGCTCCAGGCGCCGTCTCGCCTCCTGCTGCCCAGGAGGATGGTCGACGGTGTCGATCAGGGGATGGCCCACCCAGGTGACGGTGGCCCCGTGGGAGGCATAGAACCGCGCCTCTTCCGGGAAGATCGCCAGGATGCGGTCGGTGAAGCCGATCAGGCGGGTGGTGCCGCCGTCCCCCACCCTCCAGGCCCACTCCTGGGGAGCGATGTAATAGGAGATCGGCACCCGCGGATAGCGGCGCTTGAGGCGAAGCCCCAGATTGACGTTGGCCCCCATGTAGTCGATCAGCACGACGCCATCGGGAGGGTGATCGGCCAGCCAACGCCGCAGCCGGGCCTGCAGCTTCAGGGTGGGCAGCACCAGGGGCAGCGCCTCCCAGAGGCCGATGGCCCCGAGGCCGGCGGTGTCGGCCAGCAGCTCGGCACCGGCGGCCTCCATTCTCCGGCCGCCCAGGGCCACCACCTCCAGGGGAAGGTCGCGACGGTCGGCCTCAAGGTGCAGGGCCCTGATCAGCAGGCTGCCCTGCAGATCACCGGACACCTCACCGGTGCTCACCAGCAGGCGAACCATCAGCGCGGTGGCGGCAGGGGACCGCGACGACCGGGGCCCACGGAGGCCTCCAGGAAGTCGCAGAGCTCGGCCGCGGCGGGCAGCAAGGGCTGCAGGCGGGCCTCCACCAGGGCCTCGGCCAACACCCGATCGCTGCGGTAGAGCAGGTTCCAGATCTCCTGAAGCTGGCGCAGCTCGGCGCCCCCCTCCCGCTCGGCCAGGCCGCTGCGGCGCAGGCCGATCTTGTTGAGGCCTCGCACCCGGCCCGGGTGACCTTCCACCATGGTGAAAGGAGGGACATCCCGGTCGATACGACTCATCCCACCCACCATCGCCAGGCTGCCGATGTGCACGAACTGGTGGATGCCCAGCACGCCGCCGATCACGGCCCGATCGCCGATCACCACGTGGCCGGCCACCGCCACGCCATTGGCGATCACGATGCGATCACCCAGCTGGCAATTGTGACCGAGGTGGCTGTAGGCCATCAGCAGGTTGCCGCTCCCCAGCCGGGTCTGTTCCCCCTCATGGGTGGCCCGGTTGATCGTCACGCATTCGCGGATGGCGTTGCCATCGCCCATCACCACCTCGGTGGGAGCGCCGTTGTACTTGAGGTCCTGGGGTTCGAGACCGATGCAGGCGCCTGGAAAAATGCGATTGCCGTTGCCCATCCGCACCCGGCCATCGATCACCACGTGGGGGCCGATGCGGCAGCCATCGCCGATCTCTACCTCGCCGCCGATCACTGCGTAGGGGCCGATCACCACGCCCGTGCCCAATTGGGCGGCGGGATCAACTACCGCCGTTGGATGCACCGATGTGGCCAGGGCTGTGCTCGTCATACTTCAGTCGACCAGGGAGAACATCAGTTCGCCGGAACACACCAGCTCGCCATCCACGGTGGCCACGGCCTTCACCTTGCCGAACCGTTTGCGCTTGAGGCTGAGCAGCTCGCAGGTGATCCGGAGCTGGTCGCCAGGCACCACCGGTCGTCGGAAGCGCACCCCATCGATGCCGGCGAACACGAACAGGCCCTTGGGAAGGTCGGGCATCTGGGTCACGATCAGGCCACCTACCTGGGCCATCGCCTCCACGATCAACACCCCGGGCATCAGCGGCCGCCCGGGGAAATGGCCCTGAAATTGGGGCTCGTTGAGGGTCACGTTCTTGATCGCCACCGCCATCCGCCCGGGTTCATGGGCGATCACCCTGTCCACCAGAGCGAAGGGGTAGCGATGGGGCAACAGGCCCTGAATCTGCTCGCTGGCCAGCACCACTCGCTCAGGTGCCAGCCCCAATAATGGTCGCGCCGGGGTGGATGAAGCGGCCTGCTCGGCCTCGGTCGGGGCGTTCGGGGAGGCGGCGCCAGGGTCGTGGGGGCTGGCGGCGGGAGCGGGAATGGCGGGTGTGACGGTCAAGGGCTCAGGCACTCAGCAAAGGTGGGGGTGCGGCGAAGGGGCGGCGGCGGCGATCGCAGCAGCCAGGCCGGTGTGGAGGCCGTGGGAGCCGCGATAGGCGAAAACCTGGGCCCGGGGCAAACCCACCAAGGCAAGATCACCCAACAGATCAAGGAGCTTATGGCGCACCGGTTCATCGGCAAAGCGCAGCGGCGGATTGAGCCAGCGGTCACCGTCGCAGACCAGGGCGTTATCGAGGCCGCCGCCTTGAATCAAGCCGGCGGCACGCAACTGCTCCACCTGCTCGCGGAAGCCAAAGGTGCGGGCCGGGGCGATCTCGGCCACAAAGGCCGCGGGGGTGAGCGCGATCGAATAGAGCTGGCGGCCGATCGCCGCCTGAGGGAATTCCACAGCGGCCCCCAGCCGCAGGGCCTCGGCCCGAAAGGCGGTGATGAAGGCGAGGCCCTGCTGGAGGGTGAGGGGCTCGGGCGGCAGGGTTGGCTCCTGTCGCTCGCCCACCTCCTCAAGACCGGCCTCGGCGATCGCCTCGACCCAGGGCAGGGCGGAACCATCGAGCAGGGGGATCTCGCCGGCGTCCACCCAGATCTCGGCCTGGCTCACGCCGGTTCCGGCCAGGGCCGCCAGCAGGTGCTCCACGGTGGCCAGGCGCCGGTCGCCGAGCTGAAGAGTCGTGCAGAGGCGTGTATCGCTCACCTGGGCAGGCTCCAGGCGCTGAAGCGGCCTGGAGGGGTTATCCAGCCAGCCCACCCAATAGCCCGGAAGGGAAGAGGGAGCCAGCCGCACCCGGCAAGACAGGCCCCCATGGAGGCCGACGCCGACACGCTCCACCGGAGCAGCCAGGGTCCAGGCCCGAGCGTAGTCCTGGGGCCAGATGGTCACTAGAACTTCCAGCCCACGCCGAGGTTGAAGCGCCAGTTGCTGGTGAAATCCTGGCTGGCCACCTCAAGCCGAAGCGGGCCCACCGGAGTGGTCACGATCACGCCGGTGCCCACGGAGAAGCCCTCCCCCGGTTTGCCCAGCAGCGGGCCGAGGTTGCCGGGCACGTTGCTCTGGCTGCCGAAGGTGGTGCCGCCATCGATGAACAGCTCACCGCTCACGATGCTGAACAGGGGGAAGCGGTATTCGATTGTGGCCTCACCGAAACTCTTCCCCACGCCGAGATCGCAGTCGTAATAGCCGCGCACCGAGTTGCCACCGCCCACGCAGAAGGCCTCATAAGGCGGCAGATCGCCTACCACGGTGCCGGCCGACACCTGGAAGGCGAGGGCCTGCTTGCACTGGCCCGGCTTGGCGCCGGGACGGCAACCCTTGTAGAACTTCAGCCAGTTCACGGGGATGAAGTGGGTGTAGCTGCCGCGCAGGCGGTTGAAGGTGGGTGAATCGGGGCCCACCGAGATGAACTGCTCGGTGCCGAGGCTCAGGAAATCACCGCGGGTGGGATTGCGGGGGTCGTCGAGGGTGTTGAAAGTGGTGGCGAGGCGGAGCCCCACCAACTGGTTGCGGTTGGCGCAGTTGTAAGCAACGCACACGATCGAATTGATCGGCACTTCTGTGCCGCCACTGTTGAAGAAGGCGTTGTTGAGCACGCCATAGGGCATGGTCTCGCCCCCCACATTCATGGGGGTGACCTGCTGGGCATTGAGACCAGCGATCAGACTCCAGGGGGCCCGGACGAAGGGGTTGCCGCCATTGAGAGGGCGGATGAACTGGAGATTGCCGCCAATCCGCTGAACCACCACGGAGTTGCCGTCGTAGTTGAACCAGCTATTGCCAGGGCTCTCGGATTCAGCCTGCTGCACGGAGCCAATCGGTCCATTGAGCGGATTGTTGTAGCTGTCGATGTTGTACGCGAGGTTGGTGCCAGGAGCCTGATAGAAATCAGAAACGGTGTAGATGTTGCCGTTGTCCTGACTCTGGAACACCTGCGGCACATCGCGGCTGATGAAGGCCTTGGCCCGGAAGGCGGTGCGGAAGGGATCACCCTTGATCCAGGGGTCGGTGAAGGTGATATCAAACAGGCCGCCGAACTGGCCGTAGGTGAAGCTGGTGGAGATGTCCCAGGCCCGGCCTAAGAGGTTGCTGTCCTGCACCTGAATTTGGCCGAACACACCCTGGCTCTGGCTATAACCCAGGCCGCCGGAGAGGGAGCCGGTGGACTGCTCCACCACCCCCAGCACAATCGTGACCCGACCGGGATCGTCCGGGGTGGGCCGCAGGGTCACCTTGACGTCGCTGAACAGGCCGGTGCCGTAGAGACGCTTGATGTCATCCTCGAGGTTGCGGCGGTTGAAGATCTCACCCGGACGCATCGAGATCTCGCGGGTCACCACCCAGGTCTTGGTCTTGCCCCGAATCGGCCGGCCCTTGTCATCGGTGGCGTTGCTCTCCTTGTCGAGGAACTGCACCTCCACGCCTACCACGGTTCCCTGGCGCACCAGCAGCTGCACGGAACCATCCGGTCCGATACGGCCAGGACCGGTGATCCGGGCCAGGGAATAGCCCTTGTCGGCGTACCAGCGCTGCAACTCCTGCATGCGGGTCTGCAGGGTGTTGAGGTTGATGGTGCGGCCGTAATCGGCAGCGAAGGTCTCCTCCACGACCTTGGCTGGAACCTTGGCGTCGGGCGGCTCGAGAGTGACCTTGCTGAGCACCGGATACGGGAGCGCGGTCACCACCAGACGCACGCCGAGGGGGCCGTCCTTGGGAACCATCCGCACATCCGAAAACCAGCCGGTGGCGTAGATGGACCCGAGGTCCTTGCGGAGCTGGCTGCGGGTCACCTGGCTGCCGGGGGTGACCGTCATGGCGCCATAAATGGCCTGCTCGAGGCGCTGCTGCTCCGGGTGGCCCGCCAGGCCGTCAACCACAACCTCGCTGAGCTGCACCTTGGGCTCATTGGCCGGGGGTGTTTCCACAAGCGGCGCCTCGGCCGCCGGCGGCTGCGCTGCCGCGGGAGGGGCCGCCGTGGGGGGGGCAGCCGTGGAGGGGGCAGCCGTGGGCGGGGCAGCCGTGGAGGGCTTGGCGGGAGTGGCGAGCGGGGCCGCAGGGGTTACCGAAGGCGTGGCAGGGCTGGCCGCAGGAACCGCTACAGGGGGGGTGGCGGCGGCAGCGGGCTTGGGAGTTGGTGCCGCCGCTGGAGACGCGCTCGCCGGGGAAGCCTGAGGAAGCACCGGCGCCGCGGGCTTCGGAGTCGGGACACCCGCTGGGGGGGCGCTGGCTGGGGAGGCCTGGGGAACAACAAGCCCGGCGGGCTTGGGAGTTGGTGCCGCCGCTGGAGACGCGCTCGCCGGGGAAGCCTGGGCAGGCAGCAGCTGAGTGACGGCGACGGGCTGGGCCTTGGCCGCCCCTGAAGCCAAAGCGGTGGGGGGCGCCAGCGTGAGCGGCGCCGGCGTCAAGACCTCGACGGCCCGGGTGGGGCCGGCGGCAATCACCACAAACCCCACAAGGGGCAGAACAGCAAAGGTGAGACGTGAGCCGGCGGAAGGGAGGAGAACAATCCTGCGGGGGCTGGCGCCGGCCATGGAGGGAGGGAGGCTGGTGCGGCAAAGCCGCAAGTCCGGCTGACCTTACCGGTAGACCCGGGGTTGAGGACACACCCCTTGGACCCGTTTGAGGACCTCCCCGTAGGCCTCGACCACACCACCGAGATCCTGACGGAAGCGGTCCTTGTCCATAATCCGGTCGCTCTGGTCGCTGATGCGGCGATCCCAGAGCCG
Organism: Cyanobium sp.; assembly: GCA_014191755.1. Lineage (GTDB taxonomy): Bacteria > Cyanobacteriota > Cyanobacteriia > PCC-6307 > Cyanobiaceae > Cyanobium. The sequence continues at coordinate 24,891 of BJHE01000019.1, read as the reverse complement.
GCAGGTGTCCGGGCTGATCTCATCGGCCAGGAGCAAGCGGCCGTCGGCAGCGAAGCCCAACTCGATCTTGAAATCCACCAGCTCCAGATCCACCGAACCGAACAGCTCCCGCAGGCCCCGGTTCACCGCCATCGCCAGCTCGCTGATGGCCTGGAGCTGGCCTGAGCTCACCAGCTGGAGACGCTCAAGCCGGGCCTCGGTGAGCAGTGGGTCGCCCAGGGCATCGTCCTTGTAGTAGAGGTCGAGCAGGGGTGGATCCAGGGGGGTGCCCGGCGCGATCGGCAGCTGACGGCAGAGCGATCCGGCCGCCACGTTGCGGACCACCACCTCGATCGGCACCACCTTCACGGGACGCACAAGCATCCAGCGATCACCCTCGACCCCGAGGTAGTGGGTGGACACACCCCGAGCCTCCAGCCACTCGAACACCAGGGCAGAAATGCGGCAGTTGCGTTCGCCCTTGCCAGCCAAGCTGGCCCGCTTTTCGGCATTGAAGGCGGTGGCTTCATCCTTGAACTCCACCGCCACCAGATCGGGCTGATCCGTGGCGTACACACGCTTGGCCTTGCCTTCGTAGAGCAGGGGGCCCAAGGAATAGGCGGTCATGGCAGGGGAACGACGGGCTTGGTGAGGGAGGACGGGGATGGCATCAGCAGCGGAGCGGTCCCTGGAGCGGCCCTGGGAGCGGCCCTGGGAGCGGTGAGTGGTGTGGTTGAGGGTGCGGTCGGCGGTGTGCCCGGCGGCGGAGCCTCCCGGTGGCCCCCCTTCGCCTCGGGGGAGCGCAGAAGCCGCTCGAGTTCGGCCCTCCTGGCAGAGGCGGCCGGATCCTGGCGCAGGATCAGCCATTCGCCATAGGCGTCATCGATGCGGGGGCTGAGGCGCAGGCGCCGCTGGCGGGCCCGCTCGGAGGGCAGGGCCGCCTGGGCATCCAGCAGTTCCCCGACCAGGCTCCAGGCGCCCACGGCCGCGGCCTGGTCGAGAGCGGATTCGAGCAGGGCGGCGCGCTCCTCGGGCGGCAGGGCCTGCAGGAGCCGAACCGCTTCAAGGCGGCGCTCGGCTCCGAGCATGCCCGGCTCCTGGGAGGCCAGCAGCAAGCTGGCAGCCGCCTGGGGAAATCCCCGGGCCTGGAGGTGATCGGCGAGCACATCCAGCGCCGGCCGGCTCACCACAGTGCCGTCCTCCCGGCGCAGCACCGGCAGCAGCAGGGCCTCCAGCCTGGCCGGGCGGGCCGCCCCGAGACGCTCCAGGGCCAGGGCGGCCCGGCGGTGGTCCATGGCGGCCTGAGCGGCCCGCCACTGCATCAGCAACCATTGCAGCCGCTCGGCCCCGGCCGCCGGGCTGATCCGATCGAGCACCGTGAGGGCCGCCTGGGGCTGGTGGCAGCTGAGCAGTACCTCGGCGTTGGCGAGCACCACGGGCAGGGGCTGGGGCGCCGGCAGGATCAGCAGCAACCGCTCACGGATCCGGCGGAGGCGATCGAGACGGTCCGCCTCCACAACCCGCTGACAACCCTCGGCCAGCTGCTCGAGGGTTCCATGACGCAGCAGCTCCTGAAACTCGGCCTGGCTGAGGGGCGGTGGCACAGGGGCCGGCGCGGCCTGGCCAGGGGATGATGGCGGCGAGCCCGCAGGCCTGGGGCCGGGGATCGCTCCCGGGACCGCCGCCTTCGGGGAAGCCGCGGCGAGGCTGGAGGCCGCCGCCCCCGCCCCTACCCCCGCAGCAGGCGCCGCCGCCGCGGGAAGCAGCGGTGCCGCGGCGGCCTGGAGCAGCAGGGCCGTTAACCGCACCACCAGAGCTCGCCTGCGGCCGCGGCGGGGCCCTGGGCCGACCGGGGCGAAACTGGTGGAAGGGAACGCGGGCCGGGGCGGCATCACGGGCTCAGGGTGGTGTCGGCACGCGGAAGACCCGCGCGGGATCAGAACGGGATGGGGCTTGGGGCGGGCCCGAGGGCAGCTCTCGGATCGGTGCAGAGCACGGGCTAGTCCGGTGCCCCCGGGGGCGACCAGGGACGCGAATCGCCCGTCGCAGCGGCATTCCCAACCTAAGGGTCCCTCCTGCCGGCGCCCGAGGGCGCGGGTCGGCGGCTCCGGTTGGCAGGATTGGGCCTAGAAGCGTCCCACCGGATCGGCCCCGGTGTCCTTCCCCCAGCCCATGGCCTCATCCGATCCCACCGCCAGCGCCGCGGCCCCCCCCCTTCCCGACCCGGCGACTCCCGGGGCCGTGCCGGCCCGGATCCTGGTGGTAGGCGGCGGCGGCCGCGAAAATGCCCTGGGCTGGGCCCTGGCCCGCTGCCCCGGCGTGGAGGCGGTGTGGATCGCCCCGGGCAACGGAGGCACCGAGGGCCTACCGGGCTGCCAGGTGCTGGCGATCGCCCAGAGCGACGGTGAGGCCCTGGCGGCCGCCTGCCGGGATCGGGCGATCGATCTGGTGGTGGTGGGGCCGGAGTCGCCCCTGGCGGCGGGGCTGGCCGATCGGCTGCGGCGCGATGGGCTGCCGGTGTTCGGCCCCGGCGCCGACGGCGCCCAGCTGGAGGCCAGCAAGCAATGGGCCAAGGGCCTGATGGTGGAGGCGGGGATCCCCACCGCCGGCTACTGGAGCGCCTCCAGCCGCGAGGAGGCCGTGGAGCTACTGGAGCGGCTCAACCGGCCGCTGGTGGTGAAAGCCGATGGGCTGGCGGCCGGGAAGGGGGTGACCGTGGCCGCCAGCGTGCAGGAAACACGGGCCGCGATCGAGGAGGTGTTCGACGGACGCTTCGGTGCGGCGGGTGCCTCGCTGGTGCTCGAGGAGCAGCTGAGCGGCCCGGAGGTGTCGGTGTTCGCCCTCACCGATGGCCAGGCGATGGTGCTGCTACCCCCCGCCCAGGACCACAAGCGCATCGGCGAAGGCGACACCGGCCCCAACACCGGCGGCATGGGGGCCTATGCCCCGGCGCCCTTGCTCGACGCGACGGGCCTGGAGGCTGTGCGCCGCAGCGTGCTGGATCCCACCCTGGCGGCTCTGCGGGGCCGGGGCATCGACTACCGCGGCGTGATCTATGCGGGCCTGATGCTCACCGCCAACGGCCCCCAGGTGATCGAGTTCAACTGCCGCTTCGGCGATCCCGAATGCGAAACCCTGATGCCCCTCCTGGGACCTGAGCTGGCGGCGGTGCTGCTGGCCTGTGCACAGGGGAACCTGGCCGCGGCCCCGAGCCTGGCGATCGCTCCCGGCTGCAGCGCCTGCGTGATCGCCGCCGCCGCCGGTTACCCGGGGGAGGTGCGCCGGGGCGACCCCATCCACAGCGCCCTGAAGCCCACCGACACCCTGCAGATCTTCCATGCCGGCAGCCGTCTGGAAGAGGATGGCCGCTGTGTGACAGCCGGGGGCCGCGTGCTGGCAGTGGTGGCTCAGGCCGACGACTTCGATGCGGCATTCGAAGCCGCCTACGCCGGACTCGCGGGGGTGAGTTTCGAAGGAATCAGCTTCCGGCGCGACATTGGCCACCAGGTGCGTCGCCGGCCGAGCAGCCCGCCCACCTGATGCTCCCTTCCTCCCCAACCACCATGGCCGATCCCGGTGGCCCCGCCGCCGCGGGAGCTGAACGCTCAGGCGAGAACTCCGCCCCGTCCCTGAGCTGGCCGGCCTCCGCCGCCGCGGCCACCGCCGCCGCCAAGAGCACTCCGGCCTGGCTGGAGGCCCTGGCCCGCTGGTGGGCCGAATTCAGCCTGCAGACCAAGCTGCTGGCGGTGGCCACCCTGGTGGTGAGCCTGCTGATGACAGGGATCACCTTCTTCTCCCTCAACAGCATCCAGCAGGATGCGCGCATCAGCGACACCCGCTACGCCCGCGATCTGGGCCTGCTCCTCTCGGCCAACGTGACGCCGCTGGTGGCCCAAGGCGATGACCGGGAGCTGGCGGCGGTAGCGGAACGCTTCTGGCAATCCAGCCGCAGCCTCCGCTACATCGTGTTCGCCGATGCCGATGGCGTGATCTATCTCGGCATCCCGATGGGCAACGGCGGCGAAGGCACCCCGCCGGCGGGCGAACAGCTGCTGAGCCGGCGCCTGGAGCTGCCTGCCGACCTACAGCGGCGCCCTGACAATCCGCTGATCCGCCAGCACCTCACCCCCGATGGGCAGGTCACCGATGTGTTCGTGCCGATGGTGAGTGGCGATCGCTACCTCGGCGTGGTGGCGTTGGGCATCAACCCCAACGAAACCCTGTTGGTGAGTTCGGCCCTCACGCGGGAGGTCACGGTGGCGGTGTTCGTATCGATCTGGGTGCTGGTGATCCTGGGTTCGGTAATCAATGCCCTCACGATCATCCGCCCGGTGAAGGAATTGCTGCGGGGGGTGCGCTCAATCGCCGGCGGCAACTTCAACACCCGCATCGCCCTGCCAGTGGGCGGTGAATTAGGCGAATTGCTGGAGGGTTTCAACACGATGGCCTCCCAACTGGAGGTGTACAAAGCCGCCAATATCGAGGAACTGAGGGCCGAGCAAGTCAAGCAGCAGTCGCTGATCGCCACCATGGCCGATGGGGCGGTGCTCCTCGATGCCGAGGGCCGCATCGTGTTGGTGAATCCCACCGCCCGCCGTCTGTTCCGCTGGGAGGCCCGCAATCTCGAAGGCAACGAGGTGATCGGCGAGCTTCCCGATCGGCTGGCGATGGAGCTGGCCGGTGCCCTGCAGAACCTGATCAGCAGTGAGCGGGAGAGCACCGATGTGCGCTGCAGCTTCGGGGAGCCGCCGCGCACCCTGCGGATCGTGCTGCAGTCGGTGCGGGATGCCAGCGGCGAGGTGCTCAAGGGCATCGCGATGACGATCCAGGACCTGACCCGGGAGGTGGAATTGAACGCCGCCCAGAGCCGTTTCATCAGCAACGTTTCGCATGAACTGCGCACGCCCCTGTTCAACATCAAGAGCTACGTTGAAACCCTGCACGACTACAACGATCAGCTCAGCGATGAGCAAAAACAGGAGTTCCTCGGCATTGCCAATGCCGAAACCGATCGGCTGACGCGACTGGTGAACGACGTGCTCGACCTCTCCCGGCTCGAATCCGACCGGGTCTGGGAACTGGAGCCCTTCGAGGTGGGTCCGGCGATCGAGCAGACCCTGCGCACCTACCGCCTCAATGCCGGTGAAAAGGGGGTTGATCTCGGCTTCGATGCCGATCCCCAGCTGCCCCGGGTGCTGGGCAACTGGGACCTGCTGTTGCAGGTGTTCGACAACCTGGTGGGCAACGCCCTGAAGTTCACTCCGCCCGGCGGCGCCTTGAGGCTGCGGGCCTATCCATGGCCCGATCAATGCGTGCTCGATCCCGACAGCCGGCCGGGCGACAACCCCAACTGCGCCCTCACCTCTCCCCTGCCACGGCTGCGGATCGAGATCGCCGACAGCGGCTGCGGTATCGCGGCCGCGGACCAGGAGCGGATCTTCGAGCGCTTTTTCCGGGTGGAGAACGCCGTGCACACCGAAGCCGGCACCGGCCTCGGCCTCTCGATCGTGCGCGGCATCCTCGAGAAACACGGCACTCAGGTGCGCATGGCCAGCGAGAGCGGCGTGGGCACCACCTTCTGGTTCGACCTGCCGCTGGAGCATTCCGACAGCGATGAACTGGCCCTGCAGGCGGAGCGGCGGGGCTATGACCGGGCCCGCGAGGGCGAGCTCCAGGCCCTGAGGGGCTGAGCCGCGGCGATTCGCCGCCGATGACGCGGCGGGAGCCTGCGCTGGCGCGAATCGTGGTCACGCTGCCACCGAGGGCTGAGAGCCGAGGAAAGCAGCAAGAATCGGAGCAAGCCCGCCCCTTTTGGATGCGTCCTCGGCTGCGTCTACCCCGATGGCCCCGGGCCGCCTCCCGGGGCCATCGGGGCGACCCGGGGGGCGGCCACCGAAACCCGGGCTGGTTCCGCTGGCTGCTGCCTGCCGGGGTAGCCGAGGCCACCATCCCCCTGAGCCCCCAGCTGCTGCTCACCCTGCTGCCCTGCGGCCTGGCGCTGGGCCTGGTGATCCTGCCGATCCAGGGACTTTCCGCCCTGGGGTTCCTGCTGCAGCGCCAGTGGCATTTGGGGGTGCCCGGCCTCTTCGATCCCCTGCTGCCGCTGGGGGTGGCCTGCGGCACCCTCACCGTGCTCGCCCTGGCCTGGGGGCCCCTGGCGCTTGGCCGGGGCGGCGGCATCAGCGGCGTGGAGGCCCTGCAACAGCAGTCCCCGGCGCCCGAAGAGCGGGATCTGGCCCTTCTGGGCCTGCGGGGGCCTGCCCAGCTGGCTCGGCTGGTGTTGCTGGCCGGGACCCACCTGGCCGGCCTGGCGGTGGGCATTGAATCCCCCGCCGCCTCCTTCGGCGCCTCCACCCTGCTGGCCCTGCGCCGCCGGCTGAAGGTGCTGGAGGCCTTGCCCTTACCCCTGGCAGCGGCGGTGGGGGCGGGCGCGGGGCTGGCGGCGGCCTTCCGCTCGCCCCTGCTCGGGGTGACCTATGCCCTGGAGGAGCTGAGCTCCGAGCGGGGCCTTCCCCTGGTGCTGCCCACCCTGCTGCTGGCAGGGGTGGGCACCCTGGTGACCAGCGATCTGGGGGTGCCGGCACGGGTGCAGGTCGTGCTGGAGGGCTCGCCACCCCTGACCCTGCTGCCCTGGGCCCTGCTGCTCACCGTGGTGGCAGCCCTGCTGGGGGTGCTCTTCCTGCGGCTGCTGCTGGCCCTCACCCCTCGACTGCAGGGCCTGCTGCGGCATCACTTTCTGCCCACTGCCCTGGCTGTTGCCCTGCTGCTCGGCCTGCTGGCCCAGCTCAGTGGCGGCCTCAGCCTCAACGATGGCTCCCTCGCCCTCGGCCCTGCCCTGGCCGGCCAGAGCACCAGCCCCCGCTGGGCCGTTCTGCCACGCCTGATCAGTCCGCTGCTGGCCCTTGCCGCCGGCGCCCCCGGGGGCCTGATGCACGACTGCATGGCCCTCGGCGCCGTGTTCAGCGCCGCCCTGGTGCATCGCCTGCCGCCGGATCAGCAGGCGATGCTGGTGGCCGTTGGCGCCACGGCGGTCTTCAGCGCCGCTTGCCGCACACCCCTGTTCTGCGCTGTGTTCGTGTTCATCCTGCAGAACAACGGCCGGCTCTTTCCCTGGTTGCTGCTGGCCAGCGCCCTGGCGGCGGCGATCGGAACGGTCTGCGGTGGCCCGACCTGGAATGGGTTTCAGCGGGCGGGCCTCGAAGGCCTCAGACCAGTAGAAGGCGGTCGATGAAGGCCGACCAACTCAGCCGGCCAACCTGCGGACCGAACAGGTGGCGCTCCTCCTGGGGCGTGAGGGGCGGCTGGCCAACGCTGCCGAACAGGCGCCGCAGCTCGGTGGGATCGAGTTGGTGGTCGCCGTTCGCGTCCACCGGCATCAGGTAGTGCATCAGCCGCTCCTCGCCTTCACTGAGGCGCCGCAGCCGCAGCATCAGAGCGGTGAATTCATCTTCATCCACAGCCCCGTCGCCATCGACATCCATGGCCTTCAGCACCTGGCGCAGCCGCTGGAACAGGCTCCGGTTCATGAGATCGGCTTGACCGCCGCTCCGCCGCTGCATCAGCCCGGTGGCCAATTCGGCCACGCTCAGTCGGCCGTTGCCATTGCGATCGAGCTGTCGATAAAGCCGCCGCAGCTCTCTGGCGGCCTCCCGGTCTTGAGCATCACCGGACCCGGAGTCCATGGGCGAGGAAACGAAATGATGGCGTCCCGCCACCACAGCGCGCAGGCGACGGCGGAAGTCGCCGAGCAGGGAGCGGCTCACCTCGTAGCGGCGGCGATGCTCCTCGGGGGTGTAGATCGCATGCAGTGCAACGGGCAGCAGCGAGTGCAGCGACCAGCGGATCACCATCATCATCGCCAGGGTGGCGACGATGAAGGGGAGCTGGAGGAGGGGAAAACCGGGCGTCAGGTCCCGGGCCAGCAGCCCGGAGAGGCCAGGGGTGATCAGGCTGGCGGCCGCCGCCCCCAGCAGGCCCACCGCCACACTCAAGCGGGTGGGGGCGTAGAAGGTGCCGCCGATCGCCATGGCGGTGAGCACGCCGTTGTAGCTCCATAACCCCACACCCACCGCCTCAGGGCTGGCCCCGATCAGCAGGCCGGTGATCGCGGCCACGCCCCCCCCCAGCAGACCCACCACGGCCGCCAGCGGGCTGGCGACCGCCGTGGCCAACAGCACCAGCACCCCAGACAGCAGACCGGGGCAGAACAGCACCTGGCCGAAGCCATGGGGCAGGGCCAGCAGCAGGGCCTCAAGGACGCCGGTGCCGCCTTTGAGGGCGGGATGTTCAGCCAGCTGGAGGGCGGGATGGTTGATGGCGGCCACCAGATTGAGCAGCAGCCAGGTCACCAGGCAGAAGGGAAGGGTGAGCGGCGGCAGGCCCACCATCCGAAAAACCCAGCGGCCCAAGCCATGCAGCAACACGGTGGTGACGATCGCACCGGCCACCACCACCACCAGCCAGGCCAGCAGGCCGGTGTCGCGGCCGAAATGGGCGAAGGCCGCCACCGCCGCCCCCACCAGGGCCCCGTTGAAGCCGTAGATGCCGTTGCTCCAGGCCATGGGCTCGGCGGCGAAGGCGCGGGCGGTGAGATTGGCCGTCACGGTGCCCAGCACGGCGAAGAGGGCCATCCAGGGCGACTGCAGCAGCAGGGCCAGCAACAGCAGCAGGCCGCTCACCGGGTTATTGATAAAGATCACCTGGCCCAGGCTGCGCAGGACGCTGAGCAGAGCCGCCGGAAGGCCCGCCTTCGCCCAGCGCCGCTCGAACCAGGGGAGGGTGCCACCGGTGGGCAGCCGCCGCTGAAGGGCGGAGCCGTCGGCGACAGCGGCGCCACTGGGCCGGCCGCTGGCGGCCTGGGGCTGGAGAAAGTCACGGAGCAGGCTGAAGCCGTCGGGAGCGGAATCGCTGGCGGGGCTGGACATCGCGAAGGCCGGAGGGCAGAACGGGGGCCCAGCCGAAGCTGGGTTGGGCCCATGTTGGCGAGGGAGCCCGATGCCGGCATCGTGGCCCTATGGCGTGGTCAGCGCCTCAGCGCAGGCAGGCCATCGGATGGCGGGGCGTGAGATCCAGGGCGCGGGCCACGCCGGGATGGCACACCGAGCCGTTCACGGTGTTGAGCCCGGAGAGCAGCTCGGGCCGGTCGGTGACCGCCTCCGCCAGGCCCCGGCCCGCCATCACCACGATGTAGGGCAAGGTCACGCTCACCAGGGCCTCGGTGGAGGTGAAGGGCACGGCGCCGGGCATGTTGCCAACGGCGTAATGCTGCACCCCATGGATGTTCACCACCGGGTCGGTGTGGGTGGTTTCGCGGCTGGTGGCGATGCAGCCCCCCTGGTCGATCGCCACATCCACGATCACCGAGCCCGGCTTCATGCGCCGTACCAAAGCCTCCTCCACCAGGGTGGGGGCGCGGCCGCCGGGCAGCAGCACGGCGCCGATCAGCAGGTCGGCCCCGGGCACCAGCCGCTCGATCAGGGCGCTGCTGCTCACCAGGGTGACCATCCGACCGCGGCGGTCTGATTCCAGGCCCCGCAGCCGCTGGGGCGAGCGGTCCAGCAGGAACACCTCCGCATCCATGGCGGCGGCGATTCGGGCGGCGTTCCAGCCCACCGTGCCAGCGCCCAGCACCACCACCCGAGCCGGGCGCACGCCGGTGCAGCCCCCCATCAGGATGCCGCGGCCGCCATGGGGCTTCTCCAGCAGGTGCGCCCCCACCTGGGCCGCCAGCCGGCCGGCGACCTCGCTCATCGGCGCCAGCAGCGGCAGGCTGCCGTCCTCGAGCTGCACGGTTTCGTAGGCGATGGAGGTGGTTCCCGCCTCCAACAGGGCGCGGCCCACCTCCGGGTAAGCGGCCAGGTGGAGATAGGTGAACAGCACCAGGTCGGGCCTCAGGAAGCCGAACTCCTCCGGTTGCGGCTCCTTCACCTTCACCACCAGGTGGGCCGCCCAGGCATCCTCGCGGCTCACCAGCCGGGCGCCGGAGGCGGCGTAGTCGTCATCGCTGATGCCGACCCCGTGGCCCGCCCCCGCCTCGATGCGCACCTCCATCCCCTGGCTCACCAGCTCCCGCACCCCATCGGGGGTGAGGGCCACCCGCTGCTCATCGCGCTTGATCTCCCTCGGCACGCCGATGCTGGCCATCGGTGAGACCAGGGGAGCCGCCAGGCCGGAGGATGCCATGGGCGTAGTCAAGAGCTGTATATCAACCCTAGGTCCGCCCGGGCCGTAGCCCGCCGCCGCGCCCGGGCCGGGTCAACCGCTGAGGAGGGGCAGGCTGTTCAGCAAGGCGCGACGTTCCTGCCAATCCGGCTGATGAGCATTGAAAAGCGCCTGGAACGCCTCGCCATGGCCCGGCACACGCAGGTGGGTGAGGTGGGTGCCTTCACCTCGCTGCTGACCTTCACCTCGCTGCTGATTAGGAAGCGCTGGGGCTGGCGACCGAAGAGCAGCACGGCGGCGTGCATGGGCTGTCCGTGGGGGAGCAGGTTGAGGTGGGTGAGCAGTTCGCTGGCGGAGGCGTTGGGCGGCAGGGGGAAGCCACGCACCTGGCGGGCCCGATCGATGAACCAGGCCATGCGCTCGGCATCGAGATCAGCCAGCGAGGGAGGCCTGGGGGCAGGGCGAGGCGGCGAAGGGTCCGCTGCGGTTCAACTGGCGATCGTCGAGCCATTTCGCGGTGGATCCAGGGGGCGTCGGTGCAGAGCACGCCCTAGCCGCAGGCTTCTGCGTAGGCGAAGCCTTCTCGCAGAGAAGCAGTAGGCCGCTTCGATCTCGGCGCGTGTGTAGTGGCCGTGCACGCGCAACGGCACCGGCAAGGCCCAGGGCAGCGGGTGGAGGCGGCGTTGGGGTTGCTTGAGGGGCCGCTCGGCAAGCAGCAGCAGCAGCCGGATCAGCTCCTCGCGCCAGCCGCCGGCCTGCCAGAGCACATCCAGGGCCTGATCGAGGGGTCGCCACTGGCGCTGCTCGTTTTGCTCAGGGACTCGGGATCCAGGGGCGGCGAGGGGGGCGGTGGAGCGGCTGAGGCCCACCACGCCTAGGATTTGACAGCTTGGCAGGGCAGGGCTCAATGACATCCCAACGGCTGAAGGTTGTTGTGGAGCGCCACGCCGATGGGTATGTGGCTTATCCCTTGGGCATCAATGGAGTGGTTGTGGGCCAAGGTGAGACCTACGACGAGGCGCTGGAGGATGTGCGATCCGCGATCGCTTTCCACCGCGAAGCATTCGGCCCTGATTCACTGGATCAGGATGATCCTGTGCAGGAAGTCTTTCTGGCGGAAACGGTACTTGCCGGCTAATTGATAAGTTTCCAGTCGACGCGCCTCGGGATCGCGTGTTGAGGGCATTGCAGCGCCCGGGATTTAAGCTGATCCGTGAAGGAAATCACATCGCCCTGGCGCGAACGAATGAGGACGGCACGCGTACGCCCCTCACCATGCCCAACCATCGGCTGATCAAGGGGTCAACGTTGAGGTTGATTCTCAGACAATCGGAAATCAGCAGGGAAGGCTTTCTTGAGGCCTACGAGGAATGCTGAACACCCCCCCTCAAACCGCCAACGCCATCACCGGTAACCACGCCGCCGGGATCTCCCGCTCGAGCCGCCACAGAGATTCCCCCACGCCATCGGCCGCTCGCCTTCATGGCTTTCGTAGCGCGCACTACCTGGCCGCAGGCCAGCGTGGCGGAGCCACTAGCCAAGGCACACGAACGGTTCGGTGGGGGCGCCGGGGCGGCCGTCCTGCTTGCGTTGCTCGCGCACGAACAGGAGCACCCGTGAGCCGCGCTCAGCGTGATGGATATACCGCTGGCCGGTGGGGGAGGCGGCGGTGGTGGTGCTCTGGCTTTCCCAGTGGAACAGGGCGGGGCCGAGCGCCAGGTCGCGGTAGCGGGTGGAGGGGGAGAAGAGGGCTTCGCTCTTGCGCAGGGTGATGAACAGCAGGTCGGTGGCGCTGGGCTGGTGAGCGAGCACGCCTTCGCGGTGGTTCCAGGGGGATTCGGTGGTGAGCACGCCATAGCCGCAGGCTTCTGCGAAGCAGTAGGCCGCTTCGATCTCGGCGCGGCTGTAGTGGCCGTGCACGCGCAGGGGCACCGGCAAGGCCCAGGGCAGAGGGTGGAGGCGCCGATCGGCCCGCTCGGCGAACAGCAGCAGCAGCTGGATCAGCTCCTCTCGCCAGGCGCCTGCCTGTCAGAGCACCTCCAGGGCCTGATCGAGGGGGCGCCACTGGCGACGCTCGCGCTCGGCCCGGCCGGTCCCGAAATCCGGCTCCTGCTGCAGCGTGCCGAGGGGATCGTGGCCTGTCCTGCGAAGCTTCGCGATGATGGCCCCATGACCACCACGCCGACCCCTCTGGTGATCCGCGAGGCGTTGCTGGCCTTTACGCAGCAGTTGGTAGAGCACTATGCACCCGAAAGGGTGATTTTGTTCGGTTCCCTGGCCCGTGGTGAGGCGCGATGGGATTCTGATGCCGACATTCTTGTGGTGATGCCCTTCGAGGGTCGCCACCTGGCCAAGATTCGTGAAATGCGCCGACTCTGCCCAGTGCGATTCCCCCTGGATTTGTTGATCCGGCGGCCTGAGGAAGTTGAGGTTCGCTACCGGGGGGGGGATCCGGTCGTACGCGAGGCGCTTGACCATGGAGAGGTGCTGCATGGCTGAACCCTGGTCGGCTGCAGAGTCAACTAGCGCCGAGGCTGGCAAGGATCTTCCGGGCCAGGGGTTCCTTGATTTCGTTGTGTCTGGGCACAGCTTCCTTAACACCGGTGGCTGGATTGATCCAGATGGAATGTGAAGCACCTTCCCTTTTGAGGAGGCAGCCAGCCATGCGAAGCCTCCGCTCCAGATCGCGGCGTTTCATCCGATCTGCAGTGGCATGCGAACGGCATCAGGCGGCAGTCCGCGACTGATCTCAGCCTCACGATCCTCAAGTAGGAGCTCAATCGCTGCCTGCAGATCTTGTTTGGCTTCTTCGATGGATTCACCCTGTCCGTTGGCGCCCGGGATCTCCAGGCAGATCGCCCAGAAGCCTCCCTCAGGAGCCGGCTCAATCACTGCAGTCAGCTCCCCCTTCATGAAACCAGCCCACACCGCGATCCCTTCATTTTAGATGGGAAGACGTTGTTCAGCAGCCAGGGTTGATCAGGCGCCGTCCCTCTTGGCCTGTTGCCCTGCCCCCTCTCTCAAACCGCCAACGCCATCACCGGTAACCACGCCGCAGGGATCTCCCGCTCGAGCCGCCAGCGGATCGCCATCGGCCGCTCGCCTTCGTGGCTTTCGTAGCGGGCAAACCCCAGGCACACGAACGGTTCGGTGGGGGCGCCGGGGCGGCCGTCCTGCTTGCGTTGCTCGCGCACGAACAGGAGCACCCGTGAGCCGCGCTCAGCGTGATGGATATACCGCTGGCCGGTGGGGGAGGCGGCGGTGGTGGTGCTCTGGCTTTCCCAGTGGAACAGGGCGGGGCCGAGGGCCAGGTCGCGGTAGCGGGTGGAGGGGGAGAAGAGGGCTTCGCTTTTGCGCAGGGTGATGAACAGCAGGTCGGTGGCGCTGGCTTGGTGCGCGAGCACGCCTTCGCGGTGGATCCAGGGGGCGTCATCGGTGAGCACGCCAAAGGCCGCTTCGATCTCGGCGCGTGTGTAGTGGCCGTGCACGCGCAAGGGCACCGGCGGCAAGGCCCAGGGCAGCGGGTGGAGGCGGCGATCGCAGCGCTCGGCGAGCAACTCCAGCAGTTGGATCAGCTCCTCGCGCCAGGCGCCTGCCTGCCAGAGCACATCCAGGGCCTGATCGAGGGGCCGCCACTGACGGCCGGTGCCGAACAGCTGGGCGGTGAGCATCAGCCACTGTCGCCGCTCGCGCTCGGCGAGGGTCTGCGGATCGGGCGGATCGGATGCGGCCAGGGACGATGCGGTGGCGCGCAGACGGTCGGGGTCGTCGAGGTGGAGCAGGCCGGCGGCGAATGCGCGGCTGAGGCGCTCCTCCTGGGGATGGGGCGGACCCGCCAGGTGGGGCGGTATCCGGCCCAGCTCGCGCCGCAGGGCGGTGAAGCCGGCGCCGCGGATGCCGTAGAAGTCGGCCGGCTCCATGGCCAGGGCTTCGAGCCAATCGGCCAGGCCGCTAGATGGGCCGATCACCCCTTCGGCGGCGAGGGCGCGCAACTCCTGGAGCAGCTGGGGCCGGCGGCTCGGCAGGCACTGGCGCAGATTCGTCAGCACCCGCTCGCTGGAGACGCGATCGAGCACCAGCCTGCACCCGGGCGGCAGAAACGGAAACCCCTGAGCCAACTGGTCTTCGAGCTGCCGCCGGCTGCAGCCCAGCAACGCCCGGTAGCGCAGATCAAAGCGAAAGCGCCGGTGCTGCTGGCCGATGAAATCGAGCACCGTGAGGCAGCTCTTGCCGGTGTCGGGCGAGAGCCGCAGGCCCCGGCCCAGCTGCTGCAGGAACACCACAGCGCTCTCGGTGGGCCGCAACAGCAGCACGGTGTCGATCGCGGGGATGTCGAGCCCTTCATTGAAGAGGTCGACGGCGAAGAGGATCTGCAGCTCGCCGGATTGCAGGCGGCGCAGGGCGGCCTGGCGGAGATCGGCGGGGGTGGAGGCATCGAGGGCTTCGGCGCGCAAGCCGCGGGCACAGAAGCGCTCGGCCATGAAGTGGGCGTGCTCCACGCTCACGTAAAAACCCAGGGCCCGCATACGGGCGGGATCGGCCACGGTGTTGTGGAGCTCGCTGAGGATCAGGTCGACGCGGCGGTGGTCGCCGGTGTAGACGGCGCTGAGCTGGGAGGGCAGGTAGCCGCCGCGGCGCCACTCCAGGGCGGAGAGATCGGTGGCGTCGGCCACGGCGAAGTAGTGGAAGGGAGCGAGCAGGCCCAGATCGAGGGCGCTCCAGAGGCGGAGTTCGGTGGCGATGCGGCCGCCGAACCAGTGGAGGATGTCGAGCCCGTCGGCCCGTTCGGGGGTGGCGGTGAGGCCGAGCAGCAGCTGGGGGCGGAGGTGATCGAGCCAGCGGCGGTAGCTGGAGGCGGCGGCGTGGTGGAACTCATCCACGATCACCACCTTGAAGCGCTCGGCGGGGATCTCAGCGAGGGAGCGATTGGCGAGCGACTACACCGAGGCGAACACATGGCGCCACTGGCTGGGCATCGCGCCATCCACATACAGCTCCCCGAAGGAGGGATCGCGCAGCACCTGGCGGAAGGTGGCCAGGGCCTGCAGCAGGATCTCCTTGCGGTGGGCGATCAGCAGCAGCGGCGGCGGATCGGGCGAGGGGAACTGCTCGGGGAAGTCGGCAGGGAGGCGGGCCACGTCGAAGGCGGCGAGCACGGTTTTGCCGGTGCCGGTGGCGGCCACCACGAGGTTGCGCCAGCGCTGGTGGAGCGACCGCTCGGCCGCCAGGGCGTCGAGCATCTCGCGCTGGTAGGCGTAGGGCCGCAGGTCGAACCACACCGGCGCGGTGGCGGCGCCGGATCCAGATGCGCCGGCCGGATCCACACCCCGGGCCAGGGAAAGGTGGTGATCGAGGCGGACTTGCTGCTCGGGGGTAGCGGTATAGGGCTCGAATTCGCCCTCCTCCCAGTAGGCCTCAAAGGTGCCTTCAAACTTGCGCAGCATCGCGGGCGTTTCCAAGGCCGCCAGGCGCACGTTCCACTCCAGCCCGTCGAGCAGGGCGGGAGCCGAGAGGTTTGAGGAGCCGATGTAGGCGGTGCTGGAGCCGCTGGCGCGATGAAACAGCCAGGCCTTGGCGTGCAGGCGGGTGCGGCGGGTGTCGGTGCTGACACGCACCTGGGCCCCGCGCTCCACCAGCCAGTCGAGCGCCCGGCGGTCTGTGGCGCCCAGGTACACGGTGGAGAGAACCCGCAAAGGCCGCCCTGCAGCCAGGTACTGCTTCAGAACGGGTTGCAGCAGACGCAGCCCGCTCCACTTGATGAAGGCGCAGAGCAGTGACTGTTGACGATCAAGAGGGCCGATCGGCCGAGGGCACCTCGGCCTGCAACGCCAGGCCCACACTGGGCTCACTGGGGGCATTGATCAGCAGGGTGCCATCCGCCAAGGGGATCAGCGGCCGGGTGATGGCCTCCTGGCCGGGCAGCAACTGAGCAGCTCGCAACTCCTGCAGCAGGCGGGCGCTGGGGTGAAGCCGATCGCCAGCGGTGATCGTTTTCGGCGCCTGCTCCTGCAGCACCGCCACGAACCGGTTCACCAGGGCCAGCTGCTGCTGCTGTCGATGGGCCTCCGGCAACGCCGCCAGGGCGATCTCACTGAGCTGCCGCAGGTAGCGGGCCAGCCGCTGGGGAGCCTCGGCGGGATCGAGCGGCTCCAGTTGGTGGAGGGAGGCCAGCTGGGAGGCGAGGGCTTGGTGTTCGGCCTCGCTGAGGGGGTGGTCGTAGAGGCCGGGAGGGAGGTCCTGCGGGGGCATGGATTGGGGCACCGGCAGGAGGGTGCTCCAGAGCTAGCAGGGACGGGGTCTGGGAACACTGGAAGCACGAACCCGCACATGGGATCGGATGACACCGCAAGTCAAGCCAACTGGTCTGATTCAGAGGTATCGCGAGCTCCTTCAGACGCGTCATTACGCCCGCCGGACAGTGAAGACCTATGAGCAGTGGCTGCGGCGCTATCTGCGCTTTCACCGGCTGCGTCATCCGCGTGAGATGGGCAGTGCCGAAGTGAATGCCTTCCTCAGCCACCTGGCTGTGGAGGAGCAAGTAAGTGCGTCGACCCAGAACCAGGCGCTGGCAGCGTTGTTGTTCCTCTATCGAGACCTGCTGGAACGGGATCTGGAGCTGGAGGGAGTGATTCGGGCACGAACGCGCCAACGAATCCCCGTGGTGCTCAGCGAGGCCGAAGTGCGGGCGGTGAGGGAGCAACTGGAGGGGGAGCCTGCCCTTGTCGTAGGGCTGCTGTATGGCAGTGGACTGCGGTTGATGGAGGCCCTACGGCTGAGGGTGAAGGATCTGGACCTTGAGCGGCGTGAACTGACCGTGCGCGACGGCAAAGGCGGCAAGGATCGGTTGACTGTGCTGCCGCAGAGCCTGGTGCCAGCACTGCAGGAGCATCTGCTGGGTGTGCGCAGCCTGCACCGGAGTGATCTGGCCGCAGGCTGGGGCAGGGTACACATGCCCTACGCCCTGGACAAAAAGTATCCGAACGCCAGCCGGGAGTGGGCCTGGCAATGGGTGTTCCCCCAGCAGAACCGCTGGCGCGACAGGGAATCCGGTGCCCAGGGCCGCCACCATCTCGATCCGAGCGTGGTGCAGAAGGCGGTGAAGTGGGCTGTACTCGAGGCCGGTGTGACGAAGGCGGCCAGCTGCCACACCTTCCGCCATTCGTTCGCGACACACCTGCTGGAACGGGGCCAGGACATCCGCACCATCCAGGAGCTACTCGGGCACAAGGATGTGAGCACCACCATGATCTACACGCATGTGCTCAACCGTGGTCCGCTCGGGGTACGAAGCCCAGCGGACAATCTGTAACCGGCCGAACAGTTGGTTCTCGGACCCGTGAACCACTGCTATCTTGGTCGAGCGTCCTGCAAGACCCGCTGCGGGACAAGAAGTTGCAGGACATGGCCCACTGGATGCCTCAGTGGTTCTCGGAAGGGAACGGCCGGCAGGCTCTGGTTCTCGGAACCGTCCAATAAAGAGTTAGACATACCTAAAGTCAACCTGAGGAGTGTGTCGCCATGAGCTTTTCAAGAACGCGGATACACAAGGCAGGTAGAGCACTGGCAGGAGATGAGTACCGCTTCGAGGAAGAGTATTTTGAGCTAGAAGATGCAATTGACGAGTATCCCAAGCTCCACTTGGCTCCGCTGGTCTTAAGAACGCTAGAGATCCAGAACTGGCTAGCAGAAGAAAAAAGGGAATATTGCATTGCACGCTGCCTTAAGCCCAAGCCCCAGATTGTGCGCAAGCTTAAGCATGTAAGCACTGGGCTGAATCAACGTAATGATATTGGAGGGCTAAGCTTCGTCTCAGCTTTTGGCAATCTTCTGTCAAGGCCACTTTTCTTGGTGTCCCGGCAAGAAGTGTATTGCGCAATACAATGAATGATACCTCAATTGATTATAAAGTAATTTGAATCTTAACAAACATGAAGCTTTTACTATCAGCAGGCTTGTCAGTGATCGGGATGCTTGTGCTTTCGGAAAGCGCATGGGCTAACGCCAACTGTAAACCAGGTTCTTGTACCCCCCCCCAACTTCCTCCTGTTCCGCCCGAAACTCAAAAAGTTAAAACTCCAGTAAATAAAGTTATAAAAAATGGAAATTTTAGTGCTTCTATTCCAGATCCAAGCAACGACGATGATTCCTTTGTATATTATTTAGAGCATATTAGTACCACTCAGTGGAAGACTTACTCTTCTGCATTGCAGCAAACAAATTCTTCTTGCACTGATTGCAAAGATGTCAAAGTGTCTGAAGAGGTCACCAGTGGCTGGTCAAACTCAACAGCTGTTGGCTTCAATTTGGGCTTGTCGCTCGGTGCCCCACCAGCCACTACCACTTTAGGGGCTCAGATTTCACAGACAATTGGTTACACTGCATCTAAGACTTTTAAGCTTGAAGTCCCCTTCACTCTTGACTGTTGCTCGTCAAATCGATTCGTTGAAGAAATAGTGAATGAAGAATTTGAGTTTCTCCAGAAGTGGCAGCGAGATGATTTAGGCATATTATCTAATTGGACGGATATGGGAGAGCTTATCTATATAGCTCGTGCTGAGACTCCAGGACTTGCTAAAATTTCAGCATTGGCACCATGTGAAGTTCCAGGACCTTTTCCTGTTATGGGCATCGCTGCCGCCTTTGGCTATTCACGCAAGCTGCGTGCCCGTATCCGTTCAAACGCTGTACATGGTGTGCATGCTTCTCCAACACAATATATGTAGCTTCTCGCGTGCATTCCTGGGTCTGAAATTGGGACGGTGCGATAATCGGTAACTGGTCCTGACGTCAAACCTCTTGCAGCTGATACGTTTTCACGCTTATCGCGTCAGCTGGAAGGGTGAGTTGTTTGCTTCCGCTAATATAACTTCCGATGAGCATTCCCGGGTCTTCTGATAAGGGTATTTGAAAAGAAGTCTCTTTTTGGTCATAGATTTCGTGGCCATACCTTAGGCTAAGGCAAGAAGATGGAAGATATTCAATTGTGGCGTTGGCTGATGCCTATGATGTCTAACATCAAGATACAGAAGACGGGAGAGGAGGTGGCTTGCAATGCGTAGACACTAGCCCGCTTCTGATCTTGAGCGTTAGAGCGCAATCAATACCCTTGCCTCCCCCCAATCACCCCCCGCACCCCACCCCGCGGCTCCTCGCAATCCCCCTCACGCCGGGGAATCAGATGCCAATGCGCATGAAACACGATCTGCCCTGCTGCCTCAACTGAATTCAGCCCCCCTCTTGCCTTGAGCAAACCAGCCCAGCCGCTGATCGCCGCATCCTGGGCGCTCAGCTGCTCCCGCCGCAGCTTCAGCAGCTCCACCACAGCGTTCCATTCCGGCTGGTGCAGCTCCAACCCATCGGCTACATGCCGTCGCGGGATCACCAGGCTGTGCCCAGGCGTCACCGGGTAGGCATCGGCGATGCACAGCGCCAGTACGTTCTCCAGCAGCACCCGGCCGCTGCCCTCCAGCGCGCAGAACACACAGCCCGCCTCCCATCGTTTGGCGGTGTTGCAGCGGAAGCAGAGGGCCTGCAGGTTGCTGAGGTCGTCCGAGCCGCCATGGTTCCTGGGCACGATGGGGTCCACCTCCAGGGGTGGCGGCTCCTGTGGGCGAACACTTCCTCGCCGCGCTGGCCTCGGAAAGCGTCAAGGCGTTGGAGGCACAGCTGCAGCAGCTCTTCGCGCTCGGTGTCGCTCAGCTCCTCCCCGCCCACCAAGCCGTAGGCGCCCTGGTCGTAGCGGGTGATGCCGTTGAAGGTGAACCTTGCCCACCATCCGCTTCACCCGTTCGGTGTAGTAGTCGATCTGGGTAACGTCCTCCCCCAGGATCCGGCGGGCTACGTCCTGCGCGGGGGCGGGCTGCGGCGGCCCAGGAGCTCCATGAGCACAGGGGCTGGACCACGGGGCTCATGCGCATGCGCTTGGCGATGGAGTGCCGCAGACGCTGGTATCTGGCGGAGGGGGGCGGGGCCATGGCGTGATGCTGGCGGCTGTCGGGCGACCGGGCCAGGTTTGGTGTTGGGCGGCCCGTTAGGAGTGCGACCCTGCTGGGACCCCTTCTGGCGTGGGCGCCTGGCGGCTGCAGCCAACCCGGCTCCTGGTGTGGCTGTGCCGCCCCAGTCCATACCCGCCACCGCTATCGCCAGCCGACTTCCCCAGCCAGCTCTACTATGTGTACACATTTGGCAGGAGGAAGGCGTGGTGACCCGTATTGGCATCCGTGAACTCAGGTCCCGGCTGGCCTCCCATCTGGAATCGTCCACACCGATTGAGGTGACCCGCCATGGCCGCACCATTGGCCTCTACGTGCCCTTGCCCCAGCAAGGCAACCTGAGTGATCGGGAGAAGGTGATGGAGGCTGGCCGGCTGATGCAGGCTGAACTGGAGCGTCTCGGTTTGAGCGAAGACGAGCTCAGTGCCGACTTCAAGGCCTGGCGGAAAGGCCGCCTTGGGCAACCGTCGGCCTGAGAGTGGAGCGCAAGCGCCTGGTCCTGGACGCGAACATCCTGATTCGCGGCTATCTCGGCCTTCGGGTGCGCGCTCTCATTGCCCAATACGCCGATCAGGTGGACTTCTTTGTCGCTGAAGCCAACGTGGCCGAGGCGACCGCTTACGTGACTGATCTCGCCAGGAAGAGAGGTCTTGATTCAGAGGTCTGCGCTGAGGCTTTGCTCAGCCTGCTGTTGATCGTCCAGGTTGTGGAGAACAGCGTGCTGGGGTCGGCCAAGGAGGAGGCCTTGGCGAGAATCCGTGACAAGGATGACTGGCCTGCCCTGGCGCTGGCGTTGCAGTTGGAATGCGCCATCTGGACGGAGGATCAGGACTTCTTCGGCATCGGCATCGCAACCTGGACCACCAACACGGTGGTGCGTTATCTGGAGAGCTGAGCCCCCTCGCTCACGGGATAGGCGTCGGCGATGCAGAGCTTCCAATGCGTTCTCCAGCAGCACCCGGCCGCTGCCCTCCAGCGCGCAGAACACACAGCCCGCTACGCAGTGGCCGTAGCTGGCCTGCAGGCCGCGGAAGTCGGTGCGCCCTCTTGCGTAGGCAAACTGCATCGCGCTTGGCGGCATTGCAGCGGAAGCAGAGGGACTGCAGGTTGCTGAGGTCGTCCGACCCGCCCTGGTTCCTGGGCACGATGGAGTCCACCTCTAGGGCCCGTTGGTGCGGGGTTTGCCAAGCAACAGCCTGCCCCGCAGCATTCGAAGCGGCCTTTGGCCTGGGTGAGCACCCGGACTTTGATCGAGCTGCTCGTGGCGGGTGATGCCGTTGAAGGTGAACCTTGCCCACCATCCGCTTGACGCGTTCCGTGTAGTAATCGATCTGGGTCACGTCCTCCCCCAGGATCAGGCGGGCTACATCCTGCGCGGGGGCGGGGCTGCCTGTTGCCTGGCAAATCCTTGGCCCAGGAGCTCCATGAGCATCAGGGGCTGGTAGACGTGGCTCATGCGCATGCGCTTGGCGATGGTCTCGCGCAGGCGCTCGTCGGTGGGGGAGGGGGTTGGGGGCATGGGCACTCAGGTGCTTGACCGCTTTTGCCAGAGCTTGGGGTCGCAGCCGCAATGCAGAACGGCCAGCACAACGATGGTGTCCTGTTCGGGAATGGGTAGGTAAACCACGCCGTAGGGGAAGCGCCGGATCAGTGCACGGCGGGTGTTCCGATAGCCCGCGGGGTAGGCCTCAGGGTTGGTTCGAATCCGCTGAAAAGCCTGGCGCACCTCCTGCACAAACATCCGGCCCAGGCCATTGTCCTGTGCTTCGTACCAGCGGACTGCTGCTTCGAGATCGAGCCGGGCTTCAGGCCGCAGCCGTAGCACCATGATCAGAGCATCTGCTCCAGTGCGTTAAGCACCTCATCAGCATCGAGCCCAGCGTCGCCGTCAGCCAGGAACCGCTCCAAGCGATGATCGATTAGCTCGCGCTCGGATTCAGTGAGTTCCGGGCCGATCTGCTCCGCAGCGATGGAATCCCATAGGGTCTGGACCAACTCCAGCCGTTGCGCTAGGGGCAGGGCCAGCAGATTGTTCACCACATGCCAGTCCGGCCAAGCCGGAAGCCACTTCAACTCACACTAGCGGTGTTGTCTGGCAGCAGCCGGGAGCAGCGTGGGCACGGGTGAGCACCCTGTGTTTCACGAGCCGCTGATCGGCGTGCGGTGGCGGCTCCTGTGCCCGAAGCCGCAGGCTTCTGCGTGAGCAAACAGCACACCTCCTCGCCGCGCTGCATTCGGAAAGCGTCAAGGCGTTGGCGGCACAGCTGCAGCAGCTGGTCGCGCTCGGCGTCGCTCAGCTCCTCCCCGCCCACCAGGCCGTAGGCGCCTTGGTCGTAGCGGGTGATGCCGTTGCCGGTAAGCACCTTGCCTACCATCCGCTTCACCCGTTCGGTGTAGTAATCGATCTGGGTCACGTCCTCCCCCAGGATCCGCCGGGCCACGTCCTGCGCGGGGGCCGGGCTGCGGCGGCCGAGGAGCTCCATGAGCGTCAGGGGTTGGTAGACGTGGCTCATGCGCATGCGCTTGGCGATGTACTCGCGCAGGCGCTCGTAAGTGGGGGAGGGGGTTTGTGGCATGGGGGGATCCTGGCCGGGATTCCTTGTGCGGGCCGGCTTGCTGGGGCGGGGGGTGACGGGGGGTGGAACTTGTAGGGCAGAGGCCCCAGCGATCACCCTGACTCACGAATGCTCCCCCATGCAGATCAAGCGCTTGTTGACGAAGCCAAGATCTGCGACTACCTGCTCTCAGACACGCATCCAGTCGGTCGCTTTAAGGCCAGGGTATTTCGTTCACTCGGCTATACCGTTGAATCCTGGAGGCGACTTCGTGATGATCTGCTCCACCATGGGCAGACTGGGACGGTCCAGCGGATCGAAACGAGCGCCTATGGGATGAAAGTTGTAATCAGTGCTACTTTGAAAGGCCCCAATGGAGCATCCAGACCATTCAGAACGGTCTGGCTTATTCACGATCAGTCCACACAGCCAAGGCTCATCACCGCATTTCCGGAGTAAGTCATGTTCGTCTTGCACCAGACAGTCGCTCTCACCCACGACATACCTGATGCTGGTCTCCAGTTGGGGGATCTCGGTGCTGTCGTCGCTATTCACGATCCTGCAAATGTCGAGGTTGAGTTTGTCGCTGCATCTGGACGCACCCAATCGCTGTTGACGCTTTCAAGCAGCAGCCTCCGAGCAATTGGTGATCAGGATCTCATCGCGGTTCGTTCTCTGGCCACTGCCAAACATTGAGTTTCCTACGTGCCCAGCGGCTCCAAGCATCCGCTCGGCGATGCGCTCCCGCCTCGCGCCTCCCATCGCTTGGCGGCGTTGCAGCGGAAGCAGAGGGCCTGCAGGTTGCCAAGGTCGTCCGAGCCGCCGTGGTTTTTGGGCACGATGGGGTCCGCCTCCAGGGCCCGCTGGTGCGGGGTTTGCCAAGCAACAGCCCGCGCCGCAGCATTCGCAGCGGCCCTTGGCACGGGTGAGCACCCGGACTTTGATCGAGCCGCTGATCGGGGTGCGGTGGCGGCTCCTGTGCCCGAAGCCGCAGGCTTCTGCGTGAGCAAACAGCCCACCTCCTCGCCGCGCTGCTCTCGGAAAGCGTCAAGGCGTTGGCGGCAAAGCTCCAGCAGCTGGTCGCGCTCGGCGTCGCTCAGCTCCTCCCCGCCCACCAGGTCGTAGGTGCCTCGCTCGTAGCGGGTGATGCCGTTGAAGGTGAACCTTGCCCACCATCCGCTTGACGCGCTCTGGTAGACCTCGATCGGGGTCACGTCTTCCCCCAGGATCCGGCGGGCCACGTCCTGCGCTGGGGCCGGGCTGGCTGTTGCCTGGCAAATCCGTGTCCCAGGAGCTCCATGAGCATCAGGGGTTGGTAGATGTGGCTCATGCGCATGCGTTTCGCGATGTAGTCGCGTAGGCGCTCGTAGGTGGGGGAGGGGGTTGGGGGCATGGGGGGGATCCTGACCGGGATTCCTTGTGCGGGCTGGCTTGCTGGGGCGGGGGGTGACGGGGGGTGGCACTTGCAGAGGAGAAGCATTGACGCGATGCCACGACCTCCACGTAGCACGCGCGCTAACATGGACAGGTTGTTTCGCCTTGCCTACTTCAGTCCTCGCGTTCGCGAGGAGATTGAATCGTGGCCTGTCGACCTGCTGGCCCGTTGTGTAGCCGAAGGCTTCTGCGAAGCAGTTGAACTCCTGGACCTGTTGGAAGACCATGGCCCCCTGCTGGGCTCGCCACACTCCAAGGCCCTCGGCGAGGGCCTATTTGAACTTAGGCCCAAAAGCCGCAGCGGGATTGGCAGGGCGTTCTTTTGTTATTGCAGTGGCCGCATGATCATCGTGCTCCACGCCTTCATCAAGAAGACGCAGAAAACGCCCCAGCGCGATCTCACCATTGCCCGTAACCGAATCAAAGAGATCAGGAATCATGGCTGACATTGCCTACGAACCGCTGATCCGCGACCGCAATAGCGAGCGGAGCCACGCCGCGACGATCCCCGGCTATACGGAGGCCAGGCAGGAAGCCGCAGCTGAATTCCGCCTGCTGCGCGAGCTTCTTGATGCCCGCAAACGGGCTGGCCTGACCCAGGAGGACGTGGCGCTGCGCATGGGAACGACCCGCAGCGCCATCAGCCGGCTGGAGGGATCCCGCAAGCACCTTCCCGCGTTGTCAACCCTTCGCCGCTACGCCGATGCGCTCGGTTGCGATGTGGTGATCCACCTCGTTCCTCGATAGATGAGGGTGGTTGCCATTCCTTT